>JAYTRT010000568.1:0-3911 GCA_043746045.1 Actinomycetota bacterium
TGTGCATGGATTCATATCGTCGACGGCATGAGCCAACACGGGACCCACACCTTCGAGCGCCACTGCGACGTCGCCGTTGTCGGCGGATCGGCTGCGGGCCTCGCCGCCGCGCTCCAACTCGGCCGCCAGCGCCGCTCGGTCATCGTCATCGACGCCGGCGAGGCGCGCAACGCCCCGGCCGCGCACATGCACAGCTATCTCGGCCACGAGGGAATCCGGCCGTCGGAGTTCAGTGCCATCAGCCGCGAGGAGGTCCGCAGCTACGGCGTCGAGGTCCTTGCTGGTCGGGCCGTCGACGTGACCCGCATCGACGATGCCCACTTCCGCGTCGAACTCGTCGGCGGCAGCGCGGTGATCGCCCGACGGGTGCTCGCCGCCACCGGACTCATCGACGAACTTCCCGACATCGCAGGCGTGGCCGAGCACTGGGGCGGGGATGTCATCCACTGTCCGTTCTGCCACGGTTTCGAGGTCCGCGACCGACGCATCGTCCAGATCGTCACCCATTCGATCGGCCTTCATCCGGCCGGGCTGTTCCGCCAACTGAGTGCGCAGTTCACGATGGTGCTCCACGACGGCGTCGCGGCCGACCACCCTGAGCTCACGGCCTTGCGCGCCGCCGGAGTGAGCATCGTCGATGCGCAAGTTGAGCAGATCCTCACGGGCGACGACGGCCATCTCGCAGCGGTCGAGTTGACGGACGGTCGGCGCATCGGCGCCGACGCTGTTGTGGTCGCCGCTCGGTTCCGGGTGCGCGCCGAGCCATTTGCGTCGCTCGGCCTCCGGCCGACCGAACATCCGACCGGGTTCGGGGACTTCGTCGAGACCGACCCGACTGGCGAGACATCTGTACCCGGGCTGTACGCCGCTGGAAATGTGACCGATCCGGGCCAGCAGGTGTTGCAGGCCGCAGCGAACGGCGGCCGAGTCGGCGCGATGATCAGCTTCAGCCTCGCCGACGAGGACATCCGCGCAGCGGCTCGGCCGTCGGGCAACGAGGCCGACTGGGATCACCGCTACAGCGGCGACCAACTGTGGAGCGGCAATCCGAACGGAACCCTCGTCAACGAGATCGATGGCGTGGTCGCGGGCCGTGCCCTCGACATCGGTGCAGGCGAGGGTGGCGATGCGGTCTGGCTGGCCGAGCAGGGTTGGCGGGTGACCGCCAACGACGTCTCGCAGCGCGCACTCGACCGCATTGGTGCGATTGCCGACAAGCGAGGCCTGGCGATCCTGTGCCACCACGCCGACGCCAACGGCTGGGGCGAGTTCGAACCAGCTGCGTTCGATCTGGTGACGGCGCACTATGCCTCGATCTCGCGGACGCCCGACCACCGTTGCGTCGGCAATCTGCTCGGCGCCGTCGCCCCCGGCGGCACGCTGCTGATTGTCGGCCACGACCTCGAACCAATGCGCGCACCGATCGACACGCACGAACACAGCCGGGCGTTCGACCCCGACGCCTTCGTTCGGGTCGACGACTTCGTGACGGCACTCGCCCACTCACCGAACTGGGTCATCGAGGTCAACCAGAAGCGGGCCCGCCCGCCGGGCGCCGCCGCCGCGTCGCACCACGTCGACGACATCGTGCTGCGGGCCCGTCGCCTCGCCGACTGACGTCGGCATTGGCCTTCGTCGCCGCACAGCGGCGACCCGGACTTCGAACCCACGATCGAGCGCTTGACGCACTGGCCCGCGGTCGCCAAACGCTTCGTCGTGGAGCGAATTGTGACCTCGACCAGAGCCCGACTGTGCTGTGCCAGCGTCAGGCGGTGCTGCAGCGATGTGATCAAGCGGGGTGGATGGCGTCGGCTGGCGAGCGGACGAAATGCTTCGGCGCGCCGAGCCAGCCGTGGCTGGAAGAAGCGTTCGGAGTCCTCGGTGCCGCCTTCGCCGGCCAGCGCGACCGCGCCCGCGTCGTCGCCGCAACGCTGCCGCCACCGAGCTCATCGAATTCTTCGATCGGCTCTTCGTCGAGCGTGCGACGCATCCCGCGGACGACCTGATCACGTTGCTCGCATCGGACGACAACTCCACCGTCGATCGCGGCGACCTGCTGGCAAATTGCGTGTTCTTCATGCTCGCCGGACACACCACATCCACAACGCTGCTCACCGCCGGCGCTACGACCCTGCTCGAGTATCCGCACCAGCTTCGCGCACTCATGGACCAGTCGACCGGGTGGTCGGCAGGCGTCGACGAGCTCGTCCGCTTCGTCAGCCCGATCACGATCACCGGAGTCGGACTCGACGATGACATCGTCGTCGACGGCGAAAACTTCCGCGCCGGCGCAAACCGGCTGATCTGCTATGCGGGCGCCTACCGGGACCGAGAGGTGTTCGACGATCCCGACCGGCTCGACATCACGAGAACACCGAATCCGCATCTCGGATTTTCCGTCGGCGCACACCATTGCGTCGGGCCTCCGCTCGCCCGACTCCATGCCGAGGTCGGCCTAGCGGATCCCCGGCGATCGCCTGCTGGTCATGGCGATGCTGCACGAGAACCGACACCCCAACTTCGGCGACGACCGTCAGCGCTGACGTCCGGCTGAAGCGAGCATTGGGGAGGCGGTCAGTTCGAGGAACCGCAGGCATTCGCGTCGTCCCCACGTTCACCCGATCGCACCGCACAGTCGCTCCGGACATCGACGACCGCGCTTCGGGTTGCGTTATGCCCTGACGGGCACCGTGAACAGCCAGTCAGTCCGGGCTGGAGTGACCACGGTGAACCGTTGGCGGAGGACGACCCGAAGCACCCCCGTTGGTCGCATCGGTGCCCGCGTCGACACGAGGGGCACGTTCTCTTGTGTGCTCGGCCGACCCGGAGGCGCCCGTCAGGTGCGTTCGATCGTGCCCGTGATCTCCTGCACGGTGATGCGGGGCGCAAGTGCGTCGGCAGGCACGTCGGAGGCAACATGGGCCGCGTACCACTCGCCGTGCGCAGCCTCCGTCTCCCACAGCTCGGTGACCCGGAAGCCGCCGGGAACCGCGCCCGCGACGTGGCGATGAACCCGGGCGTGGCGGCAAGCTTCGGTCCGAGTGCGCCGGCCTTGGCCTCGTTGCCCTCCGTCGTCACACCGGGCATGTCGCTGGTCATCAAGATCGTCATCGGTATCTCCTCGTTGTCGGGCCGTGCCGCTCGGCAGGCCGGTCGTTGCCATCCCGGTCACCGTACGATCCACCCCGATCCAGCACAATCAATCATTGCTGATGCCTCGCATCGATCAGATCGATGGGTCTCCGCTGCATTCGTGTCGTCCACATCCGTCGATCTCCGCCAGTTCGACCTCAACCTCCTCGTCGCATTCGACGCGCTGATGACTGACGGCAGCGTCACCCGCGCAGCCCAGCGGTTGCACATCGGTCAGTCGGCGATGAGCGCCACCCTCGCCCGCCTACGACGCCACCTGGACGATCCGCTCTTCGTCCGCGACGGACGCTACCTCACCCCGACGCCCGTCGCCTCTCGTTCGAACAACCGGTACGAGCGCTGCTCAGCGACGTGGCCACCCTGCTCAACCAGCGCCGCAGCTTCGATCCCGCCACTGCGGAACGCCGCGTCACCGTCATGGCGAACGACGACGTCACCGTGGTGTTCCTCACGCCGCTGCTGCAGCGCCTGACACACGAGGCACCCGGTGTGCGCCCGCACGTGGCTGCACCGGCAGCCGACTTCCGAGAGCGCGTGCGACGCAACCGCGTCGAGCTCGCGATCATGCCGTCGAAGCCTTCGGTGACCTGGACCGATCCCGTCGCAGCAGCACCACGCCCCACAACAGAGACGACGACTCCCATTCCCTCACGAAGGCAGACGAGTGCAGCCGTACGCCGACGAGCGCCGCCTATGCCATCGTCGTGTTGACAAACCGTTGACAGGAGGCAACAGAAGGCCCTTCCCGCCAAGCGAAA
>JAYTRT010000569.1:0-3893 GCA_043746045.1 Actinomycetota bacterium
TATCGCGACTTCCGCATCATCTGGATCGCCCTCTTCGCCAGCAACGTCGGTACCTGGATGCAGAACTTGGCGCTCCCCGCGTACATCGACGCACGCACACACAAGGCAACGTGGGTCGCGCTGATCGGCTTCGCCCAACTCGGGCCGCTGCTTGTGCTGTCGATTCCGGGCGGCGTTCTGGCCGACAAGTTCCCTCGTCGGCCGTGGCTCGTGATGAACCAGTCGATGCAGCTCGTTTTCTCGGTCGGCATCGCGATCCTGATCGCGCGCGACTCACCGCTGATTGCAATTTTCTTCGTCAATCTCGCGATCGGCACGTTCAACGCCCTTGGCGCACCCGCCATCCAGGCCTCGATTCCGTTGCTCGTCAGTCGCGAGGACCTGCCGGGCGCACTCGCGCTCAACTCGGTCACGTTGAACGGGTCGCGTGTCATCGGCCCGGCACTCGCCGCGCTCCTCATCGGCGCTGGTGTGACGGTCCCGCAGATCTTCCTGATCAACGCCGGTACCTACCTTTTCGCAGTGGCCGGCATCGCCATGATCGTCATTCCACACGTGTCCGTGAAGTCCGCCGAGAAGGGTTTCCAGAAGGTGCTCAGCGGCATCCGCATCGCTCGCGAGCGATCCGTGTTGAGCAGGATGTTGATTGCAATGACCGTGTTCTCGTTCATCTGTCTGCCCTACATCGGCCTGTTCCCGTCGATTGCCAGACTCAACTTCGGGATCGATGCCGAAGGACCGACGTACAAGTGGCTGTACGCGACATGGGGGTTGGGCGCCTCCCTCGGTGGACTGGCGTGCGGCACGGTTTTCCTCCGCTTCGATCGGCGAAAACTGATCGTCCACTGCTTTCGCGGATTTGCCGTTTCGCTGTTCGTTTTCGCTCTCGCCAACGGTCCGGCACTGGCCCTCCCGGTCGGGTTCCTTCTCGGCTTCTTCTACTTCGCTGCGGTCACACCGATGATCACCATCTTCCAGACGAACATGCGTGACCACGAGCGGGCCCGGCTGATGTCGCTGTGGTTCATGTCGTTCGGAGGAATGGTCAGTATCGGAGCCCTGGCTTTCGGGCCGTTCGTCGACTGGATCGGCCCCAAGCCGGTGCTGTTCGTGGGAGTCGTCGGCGCGATCGGGATGAGTTGGTACTGCGACTTGATCAGGCGGCCGGCCGACCTACTGCCCGAGGAGGAGCGCAGCCAGCCGCTCCAATCCCGCAACTCGGCTTCCTTTGACGAGCAGGGCGTCGTTGCCGGTGATTGAACCCAGCGCAGCCAACGGGTCCACCGCCGGCTCCACTCCGTACAGATCCGTGCCGACCGCGATCAACTCGATGCCCTCGTGAAGGAGTAGCTGTGCGATTTCGAGGTGGTCCGCAACTGGGTCGGCGAGTTCGGCCATCACTCCCAGCAGTGCAACCCGTCGGCCCTCGACACGCATCGTCGACAACGTCTCGATCGCAGCACGCATCGATGCCGGATTGGCGTTGTACGCGTCATTGATCACGACTGCACCCGCAGTCGTTCGTGCGATCTCCATCCGCCACGGCGACATGGTCGCAACCCGTAGGGCATCGGCGGCGGCATGCAGGTCGACACCGCAGACAACCGCTGTCGCCAGTGCGGCGGCAGCATTGGTGGCCATGTGCGCGCCGCTCACGCCGAGCGTCACGGGCGTCGTTCCCCATGGCGTCGCCAGCGTGAAATGCGGCCGAGCAAGGGCATCGAGGGTCAGACCCTGAATCCGGAAGTTGGCCGATTGATCGGTGCCGAACATGACGACCGACCCAGCGCACAGGGCAGCCATCGGAACCACGTAGGGATCGTCCGCGTTGAGGATCGCTGTTCCGTCGTCGGGGAGCGCTTCGATCAATTCGGATTTGGCGCGGGCGACACCTTCGATGCCTCCGAGACGCTCGGTGTGCGCCGCAGCAACTCGAGTGACCACGCCGACGTTCGGCTGGGCGACCTCACACAGCCGGGCGATCTCTCCGAAGCCGCGCATCCCCATCTCCAGCACGAGCACCTCGGTGTCTTCCGGAGCACCGAGGATCGTCACGGGCAGGCCCTGCTCGTTGTTGAAGCTGCGCTCGTTGGCAAACGTCCGACGACCCGCCGACAGCGCTGCTCGGGCCAGGTCCTTCGTACTTGTCTTGCCGACCGACCCGGTGATTCCGACGACGTCCCCGTCCAGCCGTTCGCGGCCCCAACGACCGAGTCGGAGCAGCGCTTCGGCCGTATCGGCGACCACGATCGAGGTTCCTGATCCTGGCTCGCGTTGAATCAGACATGCGCCGGCACCGGCCCGCATGGCGCTGGCGACGAAGTGGTGACCGTCGCGCTCTGCCACGATCGCGACGAACAGCTGGCCCGCTTCGACCGAGCGACTGTCGAACGACACACCGTCCAACGCGACGTCAGGCCCGAACAGGGTTCCGCCCGTCGCGTGCGCCACGTCGCTGGCCCGGAATCGCATTCTCGCACGGTAGCCCGGAGTACCGTTGACCCATGGTCGATCCGGTTTCCTCCCCCGACGAGCGGATCAACCTGATCGTCATCTTCGGAGGTCAATCGGCCGAGCACGATGTCAGCTGCGTCACCGCCACACACGTCTTGCGCGCCGTCGACCAGACCCGCTACCGGATCACGCCGATCGGCATCGACCGTGAGGGACACTGGCAACTGGCCACGGCGGCCCAACGAGCTCTGGCCGCCGGCCCCGACGCCCTCCCGGAGCGACTGGAGGCACTGGGAGACGCGCTGTCACCGACATCGATGATCAGTGGTGCGTTGTCCGCTGGACCCGTGGTGGTGATGCCGTTGCTGCACGGCCCGCTCGGCGAGGACGGAACGGTGCAAGGGATGTTGGAACTGCTCGATGTGCCGTACGTCGGCAGTGGCGTGTTGGCATCCGCCGTCGCGATGGACAAGGCGGTCGCCAAGGAGCTGTTCGGCTTCCATGCCATCCCGCAGGCGCGATGGGTCAGCCTGCGCGAACACGAGGTCGGACCCGCCCGACTGGAGGCCATCGTCGAATCGCTCGGCCTTCCGTTGTTCGTCAAGCCGGCCAACATGGGGTCGTCGGTCGGAGTCACCAAGGCCTCGTCGCCCGAGGAACTGCAGCGATCGGTCGAACACGCATTGACCTACGACGAATGGGTGGTCATCGAAGAGATGATCCTCGGGCGCGAGATCGAGGTCGCAGTGCTCGGCAACCTGCAGCCGGTCGCCAGCATGCCCGGCGAGATCGTGCCGGGCAAGGACTTCTACGACTACGAGGACAAGTACCTGGCCGACAGTGCCCAACTGCTGATTCCGGCGCCACTGACCGACGAACAGACCGCTGAAGTGCGTGCGCGGGCCGTGCAGGTGTACCAGGCCCTGCGCTGCGAGGGGCTGGCTCGGGTCGATTTCTTCTTCGAAGAATTCGGGCGTGGCTTTCTGATCAACGAGGTCAACACGATGCCGGGCTTCACACCGATCTCGATGTACCCGAAGATGTGGCAGCAGACAGGCATGACCTACCCCGAACTGATCGATCAGCTGATCGACCTCGCCCTCGAACGTCACCAGCGCCGCCGGCGCAACACCAAACGCTGACCCCACCCCACTCCACTCCCGCCCTCCCACCCCAAAGTTTCGACAAGTGAAAAGCGCGCTGTAGGGGTCTTTTTCGCTCGCAGAACCTTCGCTACGGGCGGAGGGCGGCGAGCACGAATGCGATCAGCTCATTGCGCAGCCGGCGCAGGCCGGTCGCCGTCGCCGGCCACTCGACCGCGCGTAACGCTTCGGGCTCGGTGGCGATGCCGGTGACGGTGGCGTAGGCGAGCGCGATGACCAGCCCCGGATCGGCGCGCCGGAGTCGACCGGCCGCCATCTGTTCGTCGAGGTAGTCGA
>JAYTRT010000570.1:0-3881 GCA_043746045.1 Actinomycetota bacterium
CAAGGTCGCGATCGTGACGGGAGCAGCCCACGGCATCGGTCGGGGACACGCCCTCGAACTGGCCAAGCACGGCGCCCGCGTCGTGGTCAACGATCGTGGTGTCAGCGTTCGGGGCGAGGGTCGTGGTCGGGACGCTGATCTGACGGTCGAGCTGATCCGATCACGTGGCGGCGAGGCGATTGCCAACGATGCCGACATCGCCGACGAGGCCGATGTCGATGGGCTGTTCGCACAGGCAATCGAGCAATACGGCCACGTGGACATCCTCGTCAACAACGCCGGCATCGCTCGCGACAGCGCCATCTGGAACATGAGCGCCGACGACTACGACGCGGTGATGCGTGTCCACGTTCGTGGCACGTGGATGCCGTCGAGGGCGGCCGCGCGACATTGGCGCGAACGATTTGCCGATGAGGGAAAGGTCGGCGGGCGGATCATCAACACGACGTCGGGCGCCGGCCTCGTCGGGAACTTCGGGCAGACCAACTACGCCACCGCCAAAGCAGCGATCGCCGGACTGACGCTCACGCTCAGTCTCGAGCTGTACCGCTTCGGCGTCACGGTGAATGCTGTCGGGCCTGGTGGCGCGACTCGAATCGTGGCGACGATGCCGGGTGCCCCGCCGCTGCTCGAACCCGACGACCTCGGCGACGACGAGTACAACTCGATGGACCCGGCCGGCAGCTCGCCACTCGTGGCCTGGCTGTCCAGCGACGAGGCCGATCACGTCACCGGCCAGGTGATCCGGGCGATCAACGACCGGATCGTGCTGATGAACGGGTGGTCGGAGACGACAGAGGTCTGCAGCGGCGAGAAACGCTGGGACGCGACCAAGCTCGGCCAGATCTTGTCGACCGACCTGTTCTGCACGCGCGCGCCGGGCTTACGATGACGCGACATGCACAGATCACCGTGCACACATGAGGGGGCTCGATGCAGGCCGATGATCTGATCCTGATCAGCGTGGACGACCACATCGCCGAACCGGCCGACATGTTCGATGCCCACGTGCCGGCAAAGTACCGCGAGCTCGCTCCGCGAGTCGTGACCGACGAGCGCGGGATCGAACAGTGGTGGTACGGCAACGTCAAAGGCCGCAACCTCGGCCTCAACGCTGTGGCCGGTAAACCGCCGGAGATGTTCAACGTCGATGCCAGCCGATACGACCAGATGCGCCCTGGTTGCTACGACGTGCACGAACGGGTCCGCGACATGAGCGCCGGCGGGCAACTGGCCGGATTGAACTTCCCCAACTTCACCGGCTTCTCCGGTCAGGTCCTCAATCAGGGCCCCGACCGGGCCGTGAACGAGATCATGATCAGGGCCTACAACGACTGGCACGTCGACGAGTGGTGTGCTGCGTATCCGGGCCGGTTCATCCCCTGCGGAATCCTGCCGATGTTCGACGTCGATCTGGCCGCGGCCGAGGTTCGACGCCTGGCTGCCAAGGGTTGTCACGCCGTCACGTTCTCGGAGAACCCCGAAGCCCTGGACATGCCCTCGATCCACTCGGGCGCGTGGGACCCGTTGTTTGCCGCGTGCTGCGACTCCGGCACCGTGCTGTGCTGTCACCTCGGCTCCTCGTCGCGTAGCCCGATGAGCGCCGCCGACGCGCCGCCGGGAGTGAACATGTCGACCTCGTCAGCGGCTTCGATCTTCACGTTGATCGACCTCGTCTGGGCCACCTTCTGGACCCGGTTCCCCACCTTGAAGTTCTCGTTGACCGAAGGTGACATCGGCTGGATTCCCTACTTCCTGTGGCGCGCAGAACACGTTCGCGATCGTCATCAGGGCTGGATCCAGCACGACTTCAGCCAGACCGGCGGACCGAGACAGATCTTCCGCGATCACCTGCTGGTGTGCTTCATCAAGGAGACCGTCGGACCCGAGCTGTTGCACCACTTCAACCTCGACAATGTCTGCTGGGAGTCGGACTTCCCACACTCCGACAGCACCTGGCCGAACGCCCCGGAAGAGCTGATGATCACCCTCGCCGGCCTCACCGACGACCAGATCGACAAGATCTCGCACGGCAACGCCCTTCGCCACTACCAGTTCGATCCGTTCGCGTTCCGCCCCAGAGAACAGTGCACGGCTGCTGCGTTGCGGGCCGAAGCCGCCGACGTCGACGTGATCACTCACGTCGGGCGAGCCGCCGACGAACGCGACCTTCAGGCGTGGAGCAACCTCACGCGACGACGTTGAGGTGAGCGTCGAACACGAGGTTCGCGGGCGGGTGTTGATCATCACGATGCAGCGCGAGGCGAAACGGAACGCACTGAACCCCGAGATGACGGCCGGTATCGACGCTGGGATGAACCGGCTCGAGGATGACCCGGAGCTGTGGTGCGGCATCCTGACGGGTGGAACCTCCGTGTTCTCAGCCGGTGCAGACCTGACGATCGGTCCTGGTCCGCCGACGCCGAGGGGCGGACCCGTCGGATTGATCACCCGCCAGAGGGTGAAACCGTTGATCGCCGCGGTCGAGGGCTTTGCAGTCGGTGGCGGCATGGAGCTGGTGCTGTCGTGCGATCTCGTCGTCGCCGCCACCAGCGCTCGCTTCGGTCTTCCCGAAGTGAAGCGGGGCTTGATGGCCGATTTCGGTGGGGCGTTCCGGGCACCGCAGGCACTCCCCCCGAACGTCGCACGCGAGATGATGCTGACCGGCGACGAGCTCACTGCTGAACGCGCCGAGCGACTCGGTTTCGTCAACGTCCTCGCCGAGCCGGGTCAGGCACTCGAGCGCGCCGTCGACCTGGCGGAACGGGTCTGTGCCAACGCGCCACTTGCTGCACGAGCCGCGCTCGCAGTGTCCGCTCTCGTGACCCGCTCCGACGAGGCCGAACTGTGGCGACGCAGCAACGAGGTCCACGAAGGGCTCCTGAGCACCGAGGACGTCAGAGAAGGGTTGTCTGCCTTTTTCGAGAAACGTCGGCCGAATTGGAACGCGCGCTGACGTCAGAACGCATGACGAGGCAGGGTCAGCGGCAGGTCGAGTGAACTGACGAGACCCGGCCGAGCCGCATGCACCGCGGGAATCGCATTCACGATCCGCATCGTGGTCGCCACCATTCCGTCGATGCTGCCAGTGCCGTTCCCGCCGACTCTGAAGTCGCAATGCATCTCAGGGTCGCCGTCGATGTCGACGCGGTACGTTCCGTCCTGCGCAGCCGACGGCCAGTCGGGAGCAAGATCCATCGCCATCCGGTTGACGTGCTCGACCACGATTGCGTCGCGTCCCCCGATGACACCGATCGTCTCGAACCGGACGGCTCCGACCGTGTCGGCCTCGATGACTCCGCAGGCCACCTCCAACCGACGCGGCGTGAGCGCGCGTTCGTACGTCTCACGGACCGACTCCAGTTCGGCACCCATCGCGTCGGCGATCATCCGCACCGGAGCCGACCACGTCGCCGCCTGTGCACCGCTGTGGGCCATGATCGGCCGATGGTCCAGCGCGTGTCCGAACCCGAACACCTCGCGCATCACGAACTCCACGGGATACGCGTCGTAGCAGAACAGTTCCTGAATGCGTATGGACCGGACCGTCTTCGACATCGTGAGCATCGTCAACACGAACTGGTCGGCGGCGAAGCCCGGTTCGATTCCCGATGCGTACAGCGTCGCACCGCCCCGCAGCGCGGCGGCTGTCAGCAGTTCGCGATTGGCTGCGTCGTAGGCGGGTGGCTACACCAGGGCCGCAGTCGAGACGGTGACCACATCGATGCCGGCCTCGAGAAAGCGCACGTAGTCGGGAACCGCAATTGCATCGCCCTGCGGACCACTGGCGGCGTAGCAGATGCAATCCGGCCGGGCGGCGAGCACTTCTGCTGCGTCGCCGCACGCGAGCACGCCCGTCGGCGCGGACCCCGGCATCGATG
>JAYTRT010000571.1:0-11848 GCA_043746045.1 Actinomycetota bacterium
CCGTCGCGTCGAAACCGATCAGTGCCTCGGACTCGGCCAGAACCTGCTCGACGTGTTCGGCAGTGGCCACCACCCAACGTCCATCGTCGAGTTCGAACACGGCGTTCGCGGTCATCTTGTCGTGGGCAGAATATGGGTCGGCGACGGTGGTCAGCGTGTCGATGTCGATGTCCACCGGTGAACCGTAGGCCCGTCCACACCCTTCGAAAAGAATTCCGCAAATTTCTCATCCGCACTCCGAACAGCACCGAAGAACGCTCGATGACACGTCGCCCCACACTCACCGCCTTCCTCGCTCTCGGCGTGCTGACCACCCTCGGTGTGTCATGCAGCAGCTCGAGCAAGTCGTCGTCCAGCACCGCTGCGGTGATCACCACGGCCGCCGCCGGCACCGCCACGACAGCGGCCGGGACTGCCACCACCGTCGCCGCCGGCCCAACCACCACTGCAGCCGCCGGCACCGCCACAACAGCCGCCGGGACTGCAACAACAGCCGCCGCTGGCTCGGGCGCAGCGGCCAGTACCGCCACCGTCGACATCAAGCAGTTCAAGTTCGGTCCAGCCGAAACGCACATCGCGGTCGGCGGCACCGTCACGTGGACCAACAGCGACAATCAGAAGCACACCGCGACTTCGTCCGGTGGGTTCGACACGGGCGCCATCGAAGCCGGAGCGACCGGCAAAGCAACCTTCGCCAAGGCCGGGACGTTCGCCTACATCTGCTCGTTCCACCCATTCATGAAGGGCACGATCATCGTTGGCTCCTAGCCATCGATGAACCTCCCGTCACCACGGCCGCACGGCATCGTCCTCGCCAGCGCCACGCCTCACTTCTCACCTCAATCTCCCAATCCCTCAACAAGCCTCACGGCAAGGAGAAAGCATGCAGATCACAGCCCAGGCGTTACGGTCACTCGCGGCCGACGTCGACGATCTCCACCACGAGAACATGAAGACGTTTGCACAAGAGACCGCTGACCTCCATCTCGATGCCGCGAAGGCATCACGTCGCGGCTTCATCGCCGGCGGCGCAGGACTCGTCGGAGCAGTGGCGATCGGTTCCACTCTGCTGCTTCCCCGTGGCCTCACCCTGAGCGCTTCCGCTGCCGGACTCGACGATGCAACCATCGCCGGATTCGCCCAGAGCGTCGAGCTCGCCGCGGTTGCTGCCTACACCGCAGCCGCCCCGGTCCTCAGCAAGGACACCCTTCCGGTTGCCCAGCTGTTCATGTCCCACCACCAGCAGCACGCTGATGCATTCGGCGCAGTTGCCGGGTCGCACAAGGCCTCCGCTGCGAACCCGAAGCTGTTGAAGGCACTCGGGCCGACCCTGGCCGGGATCAAGGACGAGAAGGGTGCGCTCACGTTCGCCTTCGGTCTCGAGGGACAGGCTGCGTACACCTACGCCGCTGCGCTCACGCTGTTGACGAGCCCCGCCTACGCCGCAGCAACGGCGACCATTCTGCCGATCGAAGCACAGCACCAGACGGTGCTCGGCCTCGCCCTCGGTAAGACGGTCGACCAGTGCTTCCCGACCGGTGCGTTCGAGTCGACCAAGCTCGGCGACGGCACTGACCCACTCGCAGGTCTCGACCCGGCCGTGTTCGGCTGAGCGACTCAGACGACACGACACGACACGAAAAGGACGATGACATGAGCAACAACGACTACAGCCAAGACGAAGTCCGCCGCCACCTCCGCAGCATCGACAAGATGAACGAGTCGGCGATGCCTCGCTGGAAGGATGCGCTCGCCCGCATCTTCAGTGGCGAAGAGAACCTGACGACCGACGAGAAGGCCGCCATCCTCGGCGTCCCTTCGCCCGGTCGCCGCGACATCTTCAAGATGGGTGGTGCCGCTCTTGTCGGCGCCGCAGTTCTCGCCGCATGCGGAAGCAGTGACAAGGCAGCGACCACAACCGCTGCGACCCCGACGACGGCTGCTGGCACCACCACAACCGGTGCCGCGGCAACCACGACGACGGCCGGCACGACGGCTCCGACGACCGGTGCCAGCACGGCTCCGACGACCGGTGCCAGCACCGCCCCGACGACCGGTGCCAGCACCGCCCCGACCACGGGCGCTGCCGGCAGTCCAGCCATGGACCTGGTCCTGGCCAAGACGGCGGCATCGCTGGAGAAGCTGGCGGTGGATGTCTACGGCACCGCCGCTCCGCTGATCACCAGCGCCGGGGCACTCGCCGCGGCGAAGATGTTCGCTGGACACCACCAGATGCACCTCGACGCCCTCAACGGCGTCATCACCGGTGCGGGCGGAAAGGCCGTCACGGTGATGAACCAGGCAGTGTTCGACGCGATCGTCAAGCCAGCCCTGGACAAGGCCAAGACCGAGACCGACGCGTTGATGATCGCCCTGACGTTGGAAGAGGCTGCGGCGCAGACCTATGCCTTCGCCGGTGGAGCTCTCTCGACCCCGGCCCTGCGTTCGACGATCATGACGATCGGCGGCGTCGAAGCCCGTCACGCGGCTGTCTTGCGGATGGCTGGTCTCTCCCAGTCGCCGCTCGACGTGTTCCCGGACAAGCGTGCCTTCTTCCCTGGTGCGAACCCCCTCGCCGGGATCAACGGCGCACTGATCACGACCTGATCTCCCCAGATCGCTGATCAGTAGGAAAGAGCCCCGGCTGGCGGCCGGGGCTCTTTCGCGTCCGCTGCGGGAGACGAGGATCGGCAAGAATCAGAACGTGAGCAGCATCGTCGTCTCGGATCTGGAATACGCACCACCGGGGGCCGACTCGCTGTTCTTCGACGTCGGCTTCGGGGTCGCGCCTGGCGAACACGCGGCACTCGTCGGAGCCAACGGCGTCGGCAAGAGCACCATCTTGAGAATTCTGTCCGGTGAGCTGAGTGCGGACGACGGGGATTTCGCGATCGGTGGCTCGATGCTGACGATGACACAGGACGTCGGCATGTCCAGCCCGACGGACACACTTCGCGAAATGTTGATCGAGGTCGCTTCGCCCACACTGCGCACAGCCGGCAGGGCGCTCGTGGCTGCAGAGCGCGGCCTGGCTGACGGCTCCGACGATGGCATGGGGTACGCGACCGCACTCAACGACTGGGGCGACCTCGGCGGCTACGAACTGGAGATGCGCTGGGAAGCCGCGGCACGCAGGAGCGTCAAGACCCCGATCGACGATTTCTCGAGGCGGCTCATCTCGGAGTTGTCCGGTGGCGAGCGGAAGCGACTCGTCCTCGATCTGCTGTTGTCATCGGGTGCTGATGTGCTGCTGCTCGACGAACCGGACAACTACCTCGACATTCCGACGCGCGGCTGGTTGGAGGAACAGATCCGATCGTGCAAGTCGACGATCCTCATGGTCAGCCATGATCGCACGATGTTGGAGAGCGTCGCAACGAAGATCGTCGTGATCGAAGGGTCGGGCTGTTGGGTCCACGGCGGTTCCTATGCCTCGTTCCCCGAGGCGCGCGATCGGCGCCAGGAACTGCTCGGCGACAACGTCAAACGATGGAACGACGAAGAGCGACGACTGTTCCAGCACATGAAGATCATGAAGCAACGCGCTGCCCAGAACTTCAAGAACGCGACGAAGGCAAACGCCGCCGAAACGCGTTGGGAGAAGTTCGTTGCTGTCGGACCACCGCCCCCGCCCGTGCCGAACCAGCAGATCCAGGTCCGGCTCCGTGGCGCCGATTCCGCCCGGCGAGTCGTGCAGATGCAGGACGTCTCGATGGGCGATCTGTTCCTGCCGTTCACCGAGGAGATCCACTACGGCGAGCGAGTCGGTCTGATCGGCCCGAACGGAACCGGTAAGAGTCACCTGCTCGCAGCACTGGCCGGAACGAAGCGTCCCGACTCCGGCGCGATCAGCTATGGGCCGCGCACATCGGTTGGCACGTTCACGCAGATCAACGACCGCGCCGACTTCCGCAACCGCACCTGTTTCGACATCGCCCGCGAACGGATCTTCGACGACGAGAAGGCGATGAAGTCGCTCGCTCGGTACGGCCTGGTCGGCAACTTCCGCCAGGAGTTCCAGACTCTCTCCGGTGGTCAGAAGGCACGGCTGGAGATTCTCTGTCTCGAACTCGAGGGCCACAACGTGTTGTTGCTCGACGAGCCGACCGACAACCTCGATGTCGAATCCTCCGAGTCGTTGGAACAGGCGTTGGACGGGTTCCAGGGGACAGTCATCGCAGTCAGCCACGACCGCACCTTCCTGTCCAAGTTCGACCGGTTCCTGATGATCACCGACGACGGCGAGGTGTATTCGCTGCCCGACTACGAGATCGCGATGGCGGGTCTGGCCAAGCCGGGCCACCTGGCTCAGCTGCGGCTGGCGAAAGTGTTGACCTGATCAGCCGGTCCTGACGCAGCTGAGGAGCCAAGTCCGAGAGGCCCCCGATCGGTGCAGTTGCTTCCCCTCCCGACGGCGCAGACGGGTTTCGCATGACGGCTAGATTTGCGCGGTGATCATGACTGCGCTGGAATCTGTGGTGGGTGATCATCTCGGTCAGCCGGTGCGGCTGACGGGCGAGCCGACTCGCATCTCCGGCGGGTTCTGGGCGGCGATCTACGGATTCGAGCTGGCGGCAGACGCGGTCGTTCCTGCGCCGTGGCGGGGGCGGCTGGTCCTGCGGGTGATGCCGGACCGGGTGCGCGCCGTCCACGAGATCGTCGTGCAACGGACCATCGCCGACGCTGGTTTCACGACGCCGCCGGTACTGCTCGGTGGCTTCGACGAGACCCTCGGCGGCGCGTTCATGATCATGCCGTTCTCGACGGGTCGTTCGCCGTTGTCCGGGCTCGGCCTGAGCTCGCTCTTCCGGTTCCCGCAGATCCTTCGTCGGATGCCGATCCAGCTGGCGCAGGTCGCGGTCGCGTTGCACGAGCTCGATCCCACCCCACTGACAGTGGCGCTCGAAGCCGCTGGCATTCAGTCGTCCGGCGATGGCGGCGAATCCCGGCTCGATGCGATCCGCGCAACGGCCGACACCGACAGCGAGGGTTTCGAGCAATTGCTCGGTTGGTTCATCAGGCATCGACCACGTCACCCGACGCTGGTTGTGTGCCACGGTGATCTGCACCCGTTCAACCTGCTCGTCGAGAGCGGTGAGGGCGAACGAATCACCGTGCTCGACTGGACGAACGGCGATCTGATGCCGCGCGAGTTCGACGTCGGGTTCACGGCCGGATTCTTGCGCTGCGCTCCCATCAGTGTTCCCGCATGGGGGGCACCCCTGATGCGCCGCCTGACCAGATGGCTGTCCCACCGCTTCGTGTCGGCGTACGCCGCGAGCGCGCCGCTCGATCCACAGATGGTTGCCTGGTTCGAGGCGTTGCAGTACGCACGATGTCTGGCCGAAGTGGCCACGGCGCGCAGCGGGCTCACCGACATCGTCGGCGAGAAACATCCGTTCGAGACGTCGGCCGAGGCGATGATCCGCCGCCTCGGCGAACTGACCGGAATCAGGGTTGCGTTGCCGCCGCGTCGCTCTGACGAAGCAGTGTGACGACGAACGTCGCCCCGGGAGCTGGGACGGAATCGACGATCTCGATCGTTCCACCGTGGGCCTGGATGACGCGGCGGACGATCGAGAGGCCGAGGCCGGTACCGCCCTGATCTCTCGCCCGGTGTTGATCGAGGCGCACGAACGGATCGAACACATGGTCACGGTCGCTGGTCGGAATGCCCGGTCCATCATCGGCCACGGTCAACCGAACCGAGCGCTCGGTGGCAACGACGGAGAGGGTGACGGTATGTGATGCATGACGGAGGGCGTTGTCGACGAGGTTCGTCAGCATTCGTGACAATTGGTCGGCATCGCCGTCGACCACGCAGTCGTCCGCCACGCAGTCGTCGAATCTCGGTTGTTGCGATGTGCCGATCGTGGACGTTGCGGCGGTGGTGGACGTTGCGGCGGTGGTCAGTGCCCTGTCGGCCGGCACCGGTCGCTGCATCTCGGTGGCGACGACGCGACGAAGATCGACGGGCCCACGGCGCAGCGCTGACTGCCCGGCGTCGGCCTTGGCGAGGAGCAGCAGGTCGTTGGTGAGGTGTTGCATCCGTTCGTCCTGGTGCAACACGTCCTCGGCCACCGCTGGCCAATCAGCGAGTTCCGGATGAGCGTTGGCGACTTCGACCGCAATGCGGATGTTGGCGATCGGTGTGCGCAGTTCGTGCGAGGCATCGGCAACGAACCGCCGCTGCGCATCGCTGCTCTGCTGCACCCGGTCGAGCATGTCGTTGAGCGTCAGGGCCAGCCGCGAGATCTCGTCGTTGCTCGTCGGCGCAGCGACTCGCCGATCGAGACGGTGGCCGGTGATGTTCTCGACCTCGGCGCGCATCGTCTCCACCGGCCGCAGCGCCCGTCCGACGACGAGCCAGACGATGATCGCAACGAGGAGGACGAGGACCGGAACAGTTATCAGCATCGACTTGTGCAGGAGATCGGCACTGCGCGTGTATTCGGTCAACGACGTGACGATGATGAACGTCAGCGGTTTGCCACCAACTGACAGGTGGGCGACTTCGGTCAGCCATGGCCCATCGTGGAGGCCGTTGATCTCGTGGACGATCTTGCGACGGCCCTGGTTGAGGTCGGCCAACGGTCCGGACCCCCGCAGCTGTTCGCTCGCAGCGACGATGGTGCCGCGCTGGTCGAGGACCTGTACCAGCGTCAGGCGTGGCGCGTCGAGCGATGGAAGCGGATTCGGGATGACACCGTTGATCGCCAGCGCGGCGACCGACTCGGCGCGCTGCGCGGCCGCACCGGATTGCGATCTCAGCAAGGCACCACGGAACAGGCCGAGGAGCGCGAACGAGCCGATGATCAGGGCGACGGCGACGACCGCTGTGGCAAAGATCGTGATCCGCAAGCGGACCGATCCGACACGTTTCCTCCGCTTCACGTCGGCGGGAAGGCGACGACGGGAGGCGCAGCCGCCGCGGTCGCGATCAACCGATATCCGGTGCCACGCAACGTCTCGATCGAATTGCAGCCGAACGGCGTGTCGATCTTGCGGCGGAGATAGCCGATGTACACCTCGACGACGTTGGTCGCGTAGCTGTCCATCCCGTCCCAGACGTGCGAGAGCAACTCGTCCTTGGTCACCACGCGGTCCTCGCGATGCGCGAGGTAGGCGAGCAGGGCGAACTCCTTGGCCGTCAGTTCGATCTCGGCCTCACCCCGCCAACAGCGATGCTTGCCCATGTCGACGCGCAGATCGCCGATCGTGAAGACAGCCGATTGACTCGTCGAACCACGACGGATCAGGGCCCGTAGTCGCGCGAGCAGAACCGGGTAGGAGAAGGGCTTCGACAGGAAATCGTCGGCCCCGGTGTCCAACGCCTCGGCCTGATCGAGTTCGCCGTCCTTGGCCGTCAGCATCAGGATCGGCACCGTCTCGCCGGCATCACGAAGCCTCTGGGCAACGACGAAACCGTTCAGGCCGGGCAGCATGATATCCAGAACCATCGCATCGAAACGGAATTCGCGGGCCCGCCAGAACCCCTCGAGCCCGTCATGGACGACCTCGACGACGTACCCCTCGGCTTCCAGCCCCTTGCGCAGCGATGTCGCCATCGACACTTCATCCTCGACGATCAGCACTCGCACCCACCGAGTCTCGCAGGCCTCACCGGACATGTACCAGACCCTCACACTCCTCTTATGTTCATCTGTTTGAGTGAACGACATGGACACCTCGCACCTCACAGCATCGGATCGTTCATCCGCCCCACGGGACAGTCGGCCGACACCGGTCAGCTCGTCGCAGAACGTCGGCCGCGCCGCCGCCGTATCGATCTTTCTCACACGCGCGCAGCGTGCCCTTCTCGCGGCCCGCTTCGGCCCGGTCGTCCAGGGTCACGTCGGCTGCGAATGAAACAGCCTGGTATGCACGCCACCAGCATGTCGCCGGCCATCGTGGCCGACCGAGCAATCAGGTTCGTTACCGTCTGCCGGCATGAAAGCACGTCCCCGACCGGTCATCTCCGCCAGAGCCGCTTCTGTCCGCCGCTCGGCGATCCGCGATCTGCTGGCCAGCGCCCGCGTACCGGGCATGTTGTCTCTCGCCGGCGGCCTTCCCGAGGCGTCGACCTTCCCGCGTGAGTTGTTGGCAGAGGCGGCACAGCGTCAGCTGCGAACCGCCGATGTGCTGCAGTACGCGACCACCGAAGGTGACGAGCGGCTCCGGCGCCATGTCGCCCAGTACGAATCAGTCCGTCAGCAACGAGAGGTCGACCCGCTCGACGTCGTGATCACCACCGGCAGCCAGCAGGCGCTGGCGATGTTGGCATCGATCGTTGCCGATGTCGGGCATGTCATCGCCGTTCCGCATCCGTGCTACCTCGGCGCGTTGCAGACCTTCGGCTCTGCCGGCCTGCGCTGTCATCCTGTGGACATCATCGACGGAGCACTCGACCTCGGTCGCCTCGAAGCACAGTTGCAGTCAGGGTTGCAGATCCAGGCGATGTACGTCGTTGCCAACCATGGCAACCCTGACGGCAGTCGGCTGGACGAGGCGACCAACCGTCGACTCGCCGCGCTCGCTGACAGGTGGGGATTCTGGCTGATCGAGGACGACCCCTATCGCGAGCTGTGGTTCGACACACCGCCCGCGCCGTCATTGGCTGCGCACACCGCGAATGCGGTGTCGCTCGGGAGTTTCTCGAAGTCGATCGCCCCCGGTCTGCGTGTCGGATGGCTGGTTGCCAGCGGCGACATGTTTGCTGCCGTGGTCCGCACCAAGCAGTCACTCGACCTGCACACGTCGACGCTCTCCCAGGCGTTGATCGCCGAATTGCTCGACCGTCCCGACTGGTTCGCGACACACACCGACATGCTTCGTTCGCTGTACGCATCACGTCGCGATGCGTTGGTGGACGCGCTGACCTCGACGTTCGGCACGCGGATTTCATTCGGCGTGCCGACCGGCGGCATGTTCGCGTGGGCCGCCCTCGACGAAGTCGACACGACCGATCTGCTGCCCGAAGCGCTCGCCGAGAACGTTTGCTTCGTGCCGGGGATCGAGTTCGACGCGGGTGGCGCACCACTCGGAAACTGGCTTCGCCTCAGTTACGCCACGATCGACGAACAGCGCCTCGGCGACGCTGTGCGCCGTCTCGCCGCTGCCGTTAGCCGCCTCGATGCTCGCGAGGATCGCGGGCGGTCCCCGGCCCACGCAGAAGTCCGCCTGGAGGACCTCACGGCCGGCTGACATCTGCAACAGTTGAGCGGATGAGCGACGTCAGCGACACCCACATCCCGAACGCCGGCAGCGCCGCTGCGACAGATCTCTCTTCCGACGAATTACACGCACTGACGTGTCCGGCGTGCCGGGTGATCGACAAGGCCGATGGGGTCGAGGACGGCCAACTCTGGAAGACGAGCCACTACGGCACGAATGCCGAGCGGAAGCTGATGGCGATGCTGCAACGGGTGCAGGGCCAAGCCGCCGACGGCATCACCAACTTCGCCGGCTCGATGCGTTTCATCTACATCCACGTCGTGTGGTTCGGCGTCTGGATCGCCGTCAACATCGGTCTCGCGGGCATGGGCCACCAGTTCGACAAGTTCCCGTTCGGCCTGCTGACGATGATCGTCTCGCTCGAGGCGATTTTCCTGGCCACGTTCGTGATGATCAGTCAGAACCGTCAGGCAGTTCGCGCCGACGTCCGCAACCAGATCGACTTCGAGAACAACATCCGCTCCGAGATCTGGTCCGTCCACATCGGTCACGCCCTCGGGCTCGATGTCGATCACGTCGAGTCGGTCGTCCGGGCGGCAATCGAAGGGGCTGAGCGATCTCTGAAGGCGGCCCAGAGCCCGGTCGCCGACAAGGAGTAGCGGGGCCGCGGTCTTGCGATGCCGCGGTGTGCGGTCGGATCAGGAGTCGCCGACGGCATCGGGCGCTTCGTCGGCAACGAGTGTCGAGTCGTCATCGTCCTCGTCCATCGGCTCGATGTCAGCAGCGTCGTCGTCGTCGGGTTCGGTCATCTCGTCGTCGTCCGGATCGTCCAGATCGATGTCGCCTGCGTCGTCCTCGTCATCGTCCACCGTCGGGTTGTCCGCCGTGTCCTGGTCCGCATCCCTCGTCTCGCTCATCGGCCGAGTGTATGCCCGAGCGGACACTCACACCGTCGGGATCAGCGGACGCAGCAGGCGAGCCAACTCGCTGTAGTGGACGGCCCGGGGCGAACGACGCCGCCAGGCAATGGCCACTGTCCGGTGGGGCACCGGGGCGGCGAGATGTCGGATTCTGATCCCACTCTCGGGTCTCGCTTCGACCGCGGCGGCGATGGCCGGCAGCAGGGTCGCGCCCTGTCCGGCGGCAACCATCTGGACGACGGTGGTCAAGCTCGTGCCCTGCATCTCGGCGATCGGCAACGACGCATCGAAGCACACCGCTTCGGCCTGATCGCGTAGGCAGTGCCCTTCGCTGAGCAGCAGCATCCGTGTCGTCGACAATTCATCCATCCGCAACGGACGTTTGACGTCGGCAAGCGGATGACCGGCGGGCAGTGCGACCAGGAACGGGTCGACACCGAGTTCCTCGACGGTGACATCGCCGTGACGAATGGCCGTCGCGACGATCGCCAGGTCGATCGAGCCACGGCGCAACCGCTCGACGAGGTCGTCGGTCTGCAATTCGGTCAATTGCAATTCGGCATCGGGGAATCGGCCATGGGTGACAGCGACCACCCTCGGCAACAGGTATGCCGAGAGAGTGGGGATGATGCCCAGTCGCAACGGACCGACGACCCCGTCGGCTTCGCCGCGTGCCAACTCGCCGAGCTGATCCACCTCGTTGAGCACACGCCTCGCCCGTTCGACGACGGCCTCGCCGACCTCGGTGACTCTGACACGTCGCGCCGAACGTTCGATCAGCATTGCGCCGAGGCGCTGTTCAAGCTCGCGGATCTGGCTGCTCAATGCCGGCTGGCTGACGAAGCACGCCGCTGCGGCACGACCGAAGTGGCCATGATCGGAGACGGCCACCAGATACTGCAATTGCTGCAGTGTCGGCCGCTCACCCGCCGGTTTAACCATCGTTTGACGTTATCGCAGGGACAACGACGATGCGTTGGACACGCCGCAGCAGCAGGCGCACGATGGGTTGATGCCACGTACCCTCACCACAGAATCCGGCGCTCCCGTCGCCGACAACCAGCATTCGCAGACCGCAGGTCCGTTCGGCCCGATCGTCGCCCAAGATCAGTACCTGCTCGAGAAGCTGGCCCGCTTCAACCGGGAGCGGATCCCGGAGCGGGTCGTCCACGCCAGGGGCTCCGGTGCGCACGGCCACTTCGTGGTCAACAGCGACATGTCGAAGTACACCCGCGCCAAACTGTTCAACGGGGTCGGCAAGACGACCGAGATGCTGATCCGGTTCAGCACCGTCGCCGGCTCACGCGGAGCACCGGACGCGTCGCGTGATCCTCGCGGTTTCTCGGTGAAGTTCTACACCGAGGACGGCAACTACGACCTCGTCGGGAACAACACACCCGTGTTCTTCCTCAACGACCCGATCAAGTTCCCCGACTTCATCCACAGCCAGAAATACGATCCGTACACGAACAAGCAGGAGGCCGAGAACGTGTGGGACTTCTTCTCGCACACACCGGCCGCGACGCACCAGTTCACCTGGCTGTTCGGTGACCGAGGTCTGCCGGCGAGCCTGCGCAACATGAACGGCTATGGCTCGCACACGTTCCAGTGGGTCAACGCCGCCGGCGAGCGTCACTGGGTCAAGTACCACTTCAAGACCGACCAGGGCATCAAGTGCAACACCGTCGAGGAAGCTGTCGATGTTGCCGGCATCAGCCCCGAGGCATTGCACACGGACCTGCTCGAGGCCATCG
>JAYTRT010000572.1:0-3872 GCA_043746045.1 Actinomycetota bacterium
TGAACCAACCACCGGACCGATGTCGCCGATCAGGATCTCGCCAGCGTAGTGCGGGCGGAGCATATCGACGAAGTGGTCGACGTCCGAGCAATCGGCTTGCAGGATCGCCAGGTTCTCGACTTCACCGAAACTCTGCAACTTCTCGATCAGGAACGCAAGCGCTTTGCTGCGCGTGCGCTGTTTGCCGCCCTCTTCGACCTTGCCATTGCGGACCTGCACGATCGGCTTGATCGACAGCACCGAAGCGAGCATTGCCTTTGCGCCACCGATGCGTCCGCCCTTCTTGAGGTTGTCGAGCGTGTCGAGCGCGCCCCACACCTCGGTGCGCGACGAGAGGTCCCTGGCCAGAGCGACGATCTCGTCGAACGACCCGCCGGCTTGTGCGGCACGGCCGGATGCGGCGACGATCGTGCCCAGACCGAGCGTGCACGACTGGCTGTCGACGACGGTGATCGCGATCTCGTCCGAAACGGCTCGCGCGGCCAGTTCGGCGCTCTGCAACGTGGCCGACAAACCACCGCTGAGTGAGATCACGACGATGCCGGTGGCGCCATCGGCGATCAGCGAACGGTACGTCTCTTCGAACAGTCCCGGCGGCGGGGCAGCGGTCTCGGGCAGGACCGCAGAGGCTGCCGATCGGCGCCAGAACTCCGCCGTTGTCAGGTCGCGACGATCGATGAACTCCTCGTCTCCGAAGCGGATCGACAAGGGAACGACGCGCAGGCCGAGCTCGTCGACGAGTGTCTGAGGCAGATCACATGCGCTGTCGGTAACGATTCGAACGGTCACGAATCAGTGAGGCTAGCTCGCACCGCCCGGGTTGAGCGCCGGATGGCCGCCGCTCGTCGCTGCAGCAGTGCGTCGCGCGCGGCGCGCCCGGCGCAGATTCCGGACCCACCAGGTCAACAGGATCAGCAGACCGGCACCGGTGAGTACTTGGGGGAGCCCGGTCAGCGCGTTGATCCGGGCCTTGATCGTCACCTCCGGCGTCACCAGCACGAGGCCGTTCGACGACTTCGGGGTGAACACGTCGAACTTGACGTCGAAGGTGCCGTTGGTGCGCGCGACCACCGGCACCGGGAAATCCCACGGCTGACCGGGTGGCAGTATCTGAACAGCGTCGTTCTCGGGGAACTCCATCTTTTCGGCCGCTGCCTCCAGGTGAACACTGACCGCCAGCTTTTCGTCACAGTTGTTCGTCAGCCGCAGCGGCAGGTTCGTGGATCGACCGGTCAACGTGAACGTGTAGCTGGGGGGTGCCACAACGCAGGCCATGATCGCGGCCATCTCGTTCTCGATCGCAAGTTTGGCCGCGTTGGCGTCCGCTTCTGTGATCGACGAGGAGTACAGCGTCTGGATCGTCGCCTTCCAGCGATCAGTTCGGCCGTTGTCGTCGACGAGCATGGACTCCACGGCCGGTGTCTCCGCCGACAGCGCCTGCAGTGCCGCCACGCGGTCGCGCAGGTCGAGTGGTGGTTGCTGGGGGAACTGCAACTCCAACGGCCGACCGTCGGCGATCGACTGACCGCTGTTCTGTTGGAACTGATCGATCGTGATGAACGTGGCCGCGCCGGTGCCCTGGGCCATGTCGATCGTCCGCGTGATGCGCGCGGCGCTGGCCACACCGTCACCCTCGAGCCCGAGCAGGAGCGCATGTCGGTTCGTCGGCGAAAGGCTGTCGGCGAAGAAGTCGCGGTACGCAACGAGATCTGCAGCCGTGTACAAAGCTGCTTGCTCGTCGGACAACGACGAATCTGTCAGCCGGGCAGAGAGTGCTGGATCGATCGCTGCCGTGGGAATGCAGACGGAGCTGCTCGCCGCGCAGAGCCCGTTGTCCGCGCTGTCCCCACCGTTGGTAGCACCCGTCGGGTCGGTCCCGGTCGTATCGACGTCGGTCGTCGCAGTCGTGCCGGAAGCGTCTGTCGTACTCGTGCCATTGGCACCGGCCGACAGCACTGTCTGGAACAGCTGCGAGTAGTCGGTCAGCGTTCCGTTGCTGCCCACAGCGTGCAGGTATTGATCGGCTGTGACAACCAGCAACTGCACGCCCAGCTTGCGCAGCAGGAGCGCACCGGGGTTGGTGATCCCGTGGGGCGCGAACCACACGGTCCGCGAGGCCTGCCCCAGCTGTCCGGTGTCCGCCACGATCTTCTCGCCCTCGAACAGCCCTTGGGTGAACGATTCGTCCAGTTGCGCCGCCGTCGCCGCCGACGGATCGAGCGGTATCGACGGCTGCGACATGATCTTGCCGTCGGCCAGCATGGTTGCGATCGCGCCCAACTCGGCCGGGTCGATCCGCCCGAGGATCTCCGGTGAGATCGACAGGCTCAACGGTGTACCGGCGCGGTAGCGGAGCAGCTCGTTCAGTGCCGCTGTCACATCGGCCGGGAGTGGCGTCTTCGCGCCGGGGAGGCTCGGCGGAGCGGTGATCGATGCAATCAGTGCGACGCTGATCGATTGCGCCGGATCGGTGCCGAGAGCGGGCAGCCGGTCGACGAAGGTGATCAGGCTGCTCGAGACGTGGCCAGCGCCGTCGACGACCTCGACGACAACCGGATAGAGGCCGGTGCTGGACATCCGGAGCTTCGAATCCGAACTGGAGTCGCTCTCCGTCCCGACCGTGATGGTCAGGTCACCGTTGGGAGCGGTGTTGATCGACGCCGGCTGCGATGGGCCGAGGACAACACGATCGATTTGGTTGGTGACGCTTCCGGCGATCGCGCGGCGAAGACCGTCCCTGTCCGTGACTGGCTGATAGGCCGAGATCCGCACCACGTCCGTGGCGGCCAACGGGGTGGCCGGATGGATGATGAGCTTCAGGTCGTCGTTGACCGCGAGGGCCAGATCCTGATGGACGAGCGTCAACTTCTGGGCATCGGCGGCGTGCACCCGGGCGGAGGCGGCCGGTCCGGTGGTCAGAACCATCCAGACGATGCACGCGGCGATGAGGGCCGACCCGAGGGAACGGAAACGCGATTTCATGCAGGGTGAATCATGCCCGACGGTTGCTCGAGCCACAGATCGTCGTGTCACAGATCGTCGTGTCACAGATCGTCGAGCCACAGATCGTCGTGTCACAGATCGTCGTGTCACAGATCGTCGAGCCGGCGGACGAGGACGGACAGTCCCTGAGGCAGGATCCGGAATCCGACCCGTTGATAGACCCCGAGCGCGACGTCGTTGTCGGTGTGGGTGTTGACGACCGCCCTGGTCAACCGGCGGCGCTGCATCCAGACCAGGGAATCGAGGGTCAGGCTGAGACCGACACCGAGGCCCTGATAGTCGGGATGAACGGCAAGCCGCTGGAGGTAGCCGTGGTGGTCGGCTCGGCCGGTGATCGCATATCCAGCCAGGTGCACGGCCGGTGATCCGTGGGGGCCCGGTGATCCGTGTGATCCGTGAGATCCGTGAGGATCGGCTGCACTCGCCTCCACCGTCCTGGCCCGATGCGAGGGCGTCGCCGAGCAGGTTTCGTCGATCCCGTCAGTGTCGATCGCCCAGTTCGCGGTGAAGGCGGCGAGGTCGACGGCCGCTGCAATCGGGCGATCCCTGAGCCAGAGCCGCCGCGAATGTATCGGCAGGCCGTCGCGCAGCGCGGGTGGCCGCCAACCGATCAGGGAGAGATCGAGCAGGCTCAGCGTCTGCAAGGTCGCGAAGCCCTGCCGATGGAGCGAGTCGGTACCGGCATCGGTGACCGCTCCGGTGCGAACGGAGACGAAGCCACGGGCCTTGATCTCGGCCAGCCAGACCCGGATGATCGTGCTCGAGGGCACGATGCCATGATCGAGGAATGTCAGTTGGGCGACGGTCGGATCGTTCCACCACGGGCGCACGCGCGCCCGACCATCTCCGCTGCGCAGCAGTACCGGCCA
>JAYTRT010000573.1:0-3866 GCA_043746045.1 Actinomycetota bacterium
CCGCCCCCCTGGGAAAGCGCCGAACGGATGCCTTCTTCGCTGACGACGAGGCCGGCGTCGTCGATCACCCACCGAATGTGCTTCTCCAACTCGTCCATCGGGAGAAGATGGAACTCGAGGTGCTGGACCCGCGACCGGATCGTCTGGCTGACTTTCTGCGGATCAGTGGTGGCCAGAACGAACACGACGTGCGGCGGTGGCTCCTCGAGCGTCTTCAACAGAGCCGCTTCAGCGCCCTTGGAGAGCATGTGGACTTCGTCCAGGATGTACACCTTGTGGCGGCCGGGGGTGCCGAGCGACGCCTTCTCGATCAGGTCACGCATCGAATCGACACCGTTGTTGCTGGCCGCGTCCAGTTCGTGGACGTCGTAGCTGGTGCCGGCTTCCACCGATCGACATGATTCACACACGCAACACGGCTCGCCCTCGATCGGGTCTGTGCAGTTGAGAACCTTGGCGAGGATCCGCGCCGACGTGGTCTTACCGGTTCCGCGGGGGCCACTGAACAGGTAGCCCTGGCCCGCTCGGTCGTGCTCGACGGCGTTGCGCAACGCCCTGACGACGTGATCCTGACCGCGAATCTCACTGAATCGGCGAGGGCGATAGCGGCGGTACAGCGACTGGGATGCCATTGCGGTCGAGCCTACCGACGGCGACGTCACGGCAAAGGTGTCACAGCTCGACGACACGAGCCCCCAGAACCCCGAAAAGTTCACTTCCAGGACGTGGACTTTCATATGATGTGCGACATCTGCACCGCGGACGGACAGCAGAATCGCGACCGAGGAGAATCACCCCATGAAGCGCAGTCATTTTGTGAGTGGACCGTTGGTCGTGATCGCGTTGACTCTGGGTGCGTGCGGAAGCAGCGGGGCGAAGACACTTTCTCAAACCGACTTCGTGACGCAGATGAACGCGATCTGTCACACCGAGGATCGCGCCCTGACCAACCTTGATCCGACGGCCAAGTCGTTCTACACCGACGCCAGCGACACGATCCAGACCAGCCTCGACGGTCTCAACCTGTTGAAGCCTCCGGCGTCCCTGAAGTCGAATTTCGACGACTATGTCTCCAACGCCGAGGAGATTCAGACCCAGATCGCCAAGCTCGGCAAGGCAGTGAAGGCCAAAGACCAATCGGCGACGAAGACGGCCACCGACAAGCTCGACAAGCTGAGCAAGACCAACGACGGTCTGGCCGGTTCTCTCGGCACGGACAAGTGCGTCAACATCGGCAACACGGCCGCCCCCGTCACGACCGACACGACCGGGACGACCGACACGGCGGGTTCGACCGCGCCGCCCACCACCGTGCCGCCCACCACCGCACCGCCCACCACTGCGGCACCGGCAACCACCCGGCCACCGTCCACCACTGCGCCGTCCACCACGACGCCGCGCACCACGGCGCCGCCGACCACAGCGCATACGCCGAACACCCCGCTGCCGATCGACACGGGCCTGAACACGGTTCCGTCGACCAGCCAGACCGGCACCGTCCCCGCTGGTGGAATCGTGCCGACGGACGCCTCGGCCGACTTCCAGCCGATCCCCGGCTACTCATGGGTGCCGTACTCAGGCCTCGAGACGGCACCGATTCCGAACGATGCCGTACTTTCGCCGATCGTTGCTGCCTACGCGATCGGTGAGCTGAAGAACGATGCGGACGGCTCGCTCGTTTTCGTCGACGTCACGATCCTCACGACGAACAGTGCCTGGACCAAGCCGCAACTCGATGCGTATTTCACCTTCGAGATCGGCAGCGGGGCGACGGACCAGATCATCCCTGGCATCAACCTGCCGGGGCGGATCCAGTTGAACGTGACCGAGAGCCTCGACGCCGGGGGTTTCACCATCGACGGCAACGCAAAATCGCCCGCCGTCGGACTGTCCGTGTTCGCCAAGAGCGGATCGGACATCCCTGGTCTGCTCAAGTCGTTTGCGTCTGCCCAATCGTCGATGGCCGGGTGACCAATCGATCCGTTGAGGAAGGTCGTTGCGGGCGCTCTCGTCGCTCTTCTGCTCGGTGCGTGCTCGAGCAGTAGTACCGGCGCGACGCAAACCGATGACGTCTTCCTCGACAAAGTCGAGGCTGTCTGCCGAGACGCCGGGGCGAAGATCAAGAAGATCGACACGAGCAGCTCGAGCGCGACGAGCGATCTGCGAACGATCATCTCCGATGCCAGTGACAGTCTCGATGGCCTGCGCCCTCCGAGCGACATCAGCAAGAACTACGCCCAGTATTCTTCAGCCGTCGACGACGAGGTCACCACGTTGACCAAGATCGTCGCCGCTGCATCGAGTGGTGACACGGCGACCGAGCGATCGGCGCTGACCAGTCTTTCCACCGCTGGTGTTGCGAGCGACAAGTTGGTCAACGGGCTCGGCGCGATCCGTTGCCGCGGATTGATTCCAGCTGACGCGCTGACCGGTGACTCGCTCGTGACGGTCGATACGGGAGTGACGACTCCCGGGACGGGCTCGACGGTTTCGACGGACTCGACCGCTTCGGCTGTCTCGACTGTCGCGACGGACTCGACCGTTTCGACGCCGGTCACGACGCCGGTCACGACGCCGGCCACGACTCCCGACACGACGCCACCAACGGCGGCCACCAACTCGACACCTGCGACGGGCGCGAGCACGACGAGCACGATCGTGCCGACGGACCTCTCCGCGCATGCGACCGCGCCAGCGGGATACAAGTGGGTCTCCTTCGCTCCTCTCGATGCCAGCGGGCTGTACGCGAACACGATCATCGGGAGCAAGGTCACGAGTTACTCGGCGGGTCTGCTGAATTCGGTGTCCAGCAGTTCGATCAGCGCGACGATCTACGAGGTCCGGCTCTCGGCCGACTTCGGGGCCGCCGACATCACTGCATATCAACACTGGGAGGGCGTCGACGGTGAGTCGTCCTCAGAGGTGGTCACACCCGCCGGTCTCACGGTTCGCCGACAGCCGAACGCAATTCAGAGCCTCGACTGCGCCGTGTACACCAAGGGCAGTCGTGGCGTGTCGGTTTGCGTGCTGCCGGGCACCGACGGACTTTCGCTGCTCGACCAATACGTGATGGCCAACGGCTTCTGACCTGGACCTGACGCATGCGTGTGTCAGTGCTGACGCGCGCCGCTCGCTACGGTTACACCACCTTCATATGGATATCGGGCCCAGACTTCTCCGCCGCATCGGCATGTTCGCCGTTGCGGCCGCACTCGTGCTGTGCCCCGTCATCGGGTTGTCGTCCGGTCAGGTCAGTGCAGTCGCACTCGTGTCGTCCACTCCGGCCGACGGTGCCGTGCTGGTCACCTCACCGGCACAGTTGTCGATCACGTTCGATCAGCCGATCGGCTCGGCGTTCTCGATGCAGATCTCCTGCAACGGAACTCCGCCGCCATACGCGGCTGCTCGTCTGTCGAATGCAACGACGCTGATCATCGACCTCACGGCCACGCCACTTCCCAAAGGCAAGTGCGCAGTTGCGTGGCGGGTCCAGGGCACGAGCGAGGCAGGTGTCGACCTCGGTAACTTCGCGTTCTCGATCCAGCAGGACACGGTGGCCACGCAAGCACCGGTCGGTGCCGGCGCAGCGGCCGGAACCACCACAGCGACGACCACTCCCGCGTCGGCGACCGGTGCCCAGCCGAGCAGCAGCTCCGATCTCACCGGTCCGCTCGGTCTGTTCCGACTCCTTTCGACAATCGCCCTGGCGTCACTCTTCGGCGCGCTCGTTCTGATCACCGTGGCCTGGCCGGAGGGCGTCGAGTACATACTCACGATTCGCTTCCTGCGCTATTCGTGGATCGTGGCCTCGGTGTCGACGTGGATCATGGTCGCATGCATCGTCGCCCAGTCGAAGGGCAGCGGAC
>JAYTRT010000574.1:0-3860 GCA_043746045.1 Actinomycetota bacterium
GGTGGCGAGCCTCGCCGACTGCACTACCTCAGCGTGCCGCCGTCCGCTGCCAGGGTCGTGGTGAACATGCTGGCCGAATCTCACCTCGTAGCCCGCTCGAGGATCATCATGGAGAAGCCGTTCGGCACGGACCTCGCCAGTGCGCGCATCTTGAATGCAGCGTTGCACGAAACCTTTGCCGAGGAACAGATCTTCCGAATCGATCACTTCCTCGGCAAAGAGGCTGCGCAGAACATCCTCGCCTTTCGTTTCGCCAACGGCCTCTTCGAGCCGATCTGGAATCGCGATCACATCAACCACGTCCAGATCGATGTGCCGGAGACCCTCGGACTGGAGCAACGGATCGGGTTCTACGAGGCAACCGGTGCGTACCGCGACATGGTGGTCACCCACCTGTTCCAGGTTCTCGCCTTCATGGCGATGGAACCGCCGACTGCTCTCGAACCAAAAGCGATCAGCGAGGAGAAGAACAAGGTCTTCCGCTCGATGCGCCCGATCAAGCCGTCTCAGGTGGTGCGCGGCCAGTACCTGGGCTATCGCAACGAACCTGGCGTGAACCCCGAGTCCGAGACCGAGACGTTCATCGCGTTGAAGTGCGAGATCGACAACTGGCGATGGGCCGGCGTTCCGTTCTTCCTGCGCACCGGTAAACAACTGGCGGAAGGCGCGCGGATCATCTCGATTGCGTTCCGTGAGCCACCGAAGAGCATGTTCCCGCCGGGGTCAGGAGTCGGCGCGCACGGGCCGGACCATCTCACGTTCGATCTGGCCGATTCGTCGAAGTTGTCGCTGTCGTTCTACGGCAAACGGCCCGGCCCCGGGATGAAACTGGACAAGCTCAGCCTGCAGTTCGCGTTGCACGAGACCAACCGGGCCGGCGACGTGCTCGAAGCGTACGAGCGTCTGATCCACGATGCGATGAGCGGCGACCACACGCTGTTCACCACGGCCGAGGGGATCGAGCGGTTGTGGGAGCTCTCCACACCATTGCTGCAGACCCCGCCACCCGTGCGCTCGTACGCGCCCGGGTCATGGGGTCCGAACGCGATCCACCAGCTGATCGCGCCGCACGCCTGGCGGCTGCCCTTCGAACGGGCCTGGCGCAGCAAGATCTGACGTCATGGTGCGTTCCGGACCTTCGCGTTCGACGCGGCGATCCGTTTCCCGAGACGGCGGAGTTCTTCCCGCAACGATGCGGGCTCGGTCACCTCGAACGCAAACGGCAATCCGACGACGAATCGAGCGATCCACTCGTCCTCACCGCCGATCTCGACGAGTGTGTGGTCGACGCTGTCCGGATCTGTCCGACACACCCCGATGGTCGGAGCGATCTCGGCGGCCACCTGGTGCAGGGGCGCGTCGACGCGAATCGTTCCACGTCGTGTGTAGGCGTTGACGGCGAGTCCTTCGGCGACCAACGATGCCGCATCCGGAACCTCGTTCCGTTGGAATCGGGCGCCCGTGTTCCTGACCCGCGAGATCCTGTCGACTCGGAACGTGCGCCATGCAGAGCGGTCGATGTCGTACGCAACGAGGTACCAGCGTCGCACGGCCGACACCAACCGGAACGGCTCGGTGTGGCGCAGGGTCTCGGCGCCCTCGGCCGCGCGATAGTCGAATCTGATCCGCTCTGTTCGCGAGCAGGCAACGGCCAGTCCGAGCAGCACCTGCACCTCGTCATCGTGATCGTCATCGGATCTGACCTCGGGGGACTGCCCGGCACGAGCCCCGACCTGCACGACAACCGACGTCAGCGCATCGACACGATCGCGCAGCGAGGGCGGCATCACCTGACTCAGCTTGGTCAGCGCGCTGAGCGCGCCGTCGGCGATGCTGGGGGACGAGCGATGGGCGATCTGGTGGAGCGCAACGGCGATGGACACGGCTTCGTCGTCGCTGAGCAGCAGCGGTGGAAGCTTTCCGCCGGCTCCGAGCGAGTATCCCCCATGGGGGCCTGTCACCGACTCGATCGGATACCCGAGGTCCTTCAGCCGCGTCATGTCCCGACGTATGGACCGTTCGGTGACCTCCAGCCGCATCGCCAGATCGTCGCCGCGCCACGTCGACCTCGACGACATCAGGGCGAGCAGACGGAGCAGGCGAGCAGGCGTGTCGATCTCTGCACAATAGCGAGAGTTGCGGACCTGAACTGTCCGCAACCGTGCGTACGTTCGATCGTATGAACAACCTCGACGACAACCTGCACATGGTGCTCGACCAGCAAGCTGCGATGCGACGTGAGGCACGTCTGTTCCGGTTGGCCCGTCAAGGCCGCGTTTGGCGCAGGCGCCGGCAGACCCCTCCACCTCCGGCCATCGAAGGACCGATCGAGCAGACATCCATCTGAGGATCGTCAAAGCTTCGAGAAAATTCTCAAGTCAGGGCTCGCAGTTGCCGAGACCATGACGAACCGATGTGGATGCATCGGTGTCACTGGACGACCCCTCGTTGTCGGTGAACCCAATTTGCTTGACGGAAAGCAAAGGAGAAGAGCTCGATATGAGGCTTTCGAGAGATCGTTCACGGACGGGTGCAAAAATCGCCCGGTCCTTCCTGATCGTTGCCGGGTTGGCCGGCATCGGGGCCACGGTGATGACGGGCAGTACATCGCTCGCATCCCCGTCGGTGGGTGCATCGCATGCACCACTGGCGTCGGCAACCGACACGTCGGCGGCGCCGCCGTCGGTGTTCATCGCAACCAGTCCGATTCGAGTACTCGACACGCGTGGGCCGATATCAGGTGGCCCGATCGGTGTTGCGTCCGCTGGCAAGTTCGGCCCGTCATCGAAGCTCAATCTGCGTCTCGCGGGTGACGGCCTCGCCGTGCCGGCGATCGCCAGCGCGGTGCTGATCAACATCACCATCGACGGCGATGCGACGTTGCCGAGCTACCTGACGGTGTGGCCGACGGGTGAGCCGCAGCCGTTCACATCGGCCAACAACGCGCTGCCGGGCCTCATTGCCGGCAACTCGATGCTCGCCAAGTTGGGTGCCAGCGGCGCGATCAGCATCTTCAACCAGACCGGCGAAGTGAACGTGATCATCGACCTCGTCGGCTACACCGTGCCGCTCAGCGCAGTTCTGCCGGCCAGCACCGGCGGCGGCCACCTGATCTCCGGGACGGGTGCCCCGACGGCCGCCAACGGCACGGACGGCGATTTCTACCTCGACCTGTCCACGAACATCCTCTATGGCCCGAGGAAGAACGGCGTCTGGCCGACGCCCGGCATCAACCTCGGTAGCGGCCCGACCGGCCCCGCCGGCCCGGCCGGCCCCGCCGGAGCGCCTGGCCCAGCCGGAGCAACCGGAAGCCCGGGAACCCCCGGCGGCCCAGCTGGTCCTCAAGGCCCCGCCGGCCCGATCGGCCTCACCGGTCCGCAAGGTGCCGTCGGCCCCGTCGGCCCGATCGCCGCAGCGCTGTCGACGTTCAATGATGCTCCGGGGGCGATCTCGTCCGGTGGCCCCATCTCGTTCCCCATCGCTTCGGACACGACTTTGACGACGGCCGGGACTATCGCCCACACCGCCTTGGCTCCGACGGACTTCGTGCTTGCGACGGGTACCTACCGGGTCTCGTACCGAGTCTCCGTCGGCGTCGGCATTGCCGGAAGCGCGTCCGCACGGCTGACGTTGAATGCCACGGGCATAGGGTCGGTCAACACCCTGCTCGGACTCGGGGTTGTCGCTGCGGGCGCCGTAGCCCAGGACACGACGCTCGTCAAGGTCATTGCAGCCACAGGAACGCTTCAACTCACGCTTCCCAGCGCCGTCAACTTGACGCTGGGTTCAGCGTCGATCGAGATCGAGAAGATCGGCTGATCCTGTAACTGACATCTCCTCCAGAGCGGGACGGCCCGGCA
>JAYTRT010000575.1:0-11795 GCA_043746045.1 Actinomycetota bacterium
GCGACGGGCCAGTGGTCGGGCAGCGAGGAGCGGAGTCGCCGCGAGCGTCAGATACCCGATCCCCGCGAACGCCGCGTGGAACGCGTCGACGGTCGAAGAATGGTCGAGCGGCGCGAGCGCAACCGCGATTGTCGCGAGCCCCGTACCCGCCGCGGCGATCCACGCCGAGCCGGCGAGTACGCCACGCAAGGCCGTCGAATAGGCAACGAGCCCCACGCCGAACACCACGAAGCCCCCCGTCATCAACGGCCGGACCGATGAGCCGATCGCGGCGAGTCGGCTGATCGCATCGTCGACCGGCGAGTAGCCGTGCTTCGTCGACCCACCGACGATCCACGCCGAGGCGAATGCCACCGGCCCGGCGACGCCCCCGAGCGCAGCGATGCGGCGCGCGGACCCGATCTTTCGAGGAAATGGAAGCCCGATCATTTGACGAAGTCGATGCCCGATCATTTGACGAAGTAGATGACGGACACGATGCAGCCGAAGGCGATCACGAAGATCCGCAACTTCTTCGGCGGCAACGACGAGGCGAGTCGGCCGCCGAGGTTTCCACCGAGGAGCGCGGCAGGGGCCATGACAGCAACGAGTGTCCATTCGATCTTGCCGGAGAACGACAGGAACATCGCTGCGAACAGATTGACGACGAACGCGAGTAACAGCTTGATCGCGTTCAACTTGTTCAACTTCAGGTCCGAGAACAATCCGAGCACCGCAATGAGCATGATGCCGAGACCGGCGCCGAAGTAGCCGCCGTAGACGCCCGCCAACCCGACGCTGACCACCTGCGCGACCAGATGAGACGTGTGGACCTGATCGGGCTTGAAGATCAAACCGCGCAGTCGGTCCTGCGTCGCGAGCAGGATCGTGGACATCAGGATCAGGAACGGTACGAGCGTTCGGAAAACCGACTCGCTCGTCACGATCAACAGGACCGATCCGGTCAGTCCACCGATTGCTGCCGCAACGAGTTGCGGACGAATCGATCTGCCGAGACCGCCGAGGTCGTCCCTCTGGGCCACGACCCCGCCGACGTATCCCGGCATCAGCGAAACGGTGTTGGTCGCATTCGCGTGGACGGAGGGCACACCGATCGCAGTCAGGACCGGGAACGAGATCAGAGTGCCACCTCCCGCGATTGCGTTGACCATTCCAGCCGCGATCGCTGCGGCCGCTGCTGCACAGTGTGCGGCAACGGAGATGTCGGTCATTCGGTGAGCCGTTCGATGAGATTCGACGTGATCTGCTCGACCGCCGGATCGGAGCCGGTCAATCCCCATGCCCAGTCCGTGCAACCGGTGGACACGACGGTGCCGCGTCCGTTCGCACCATCGCGAACCGCGAACACGGCGTGACCGTTTTCGAGACGGCGCGCGGTCGCCGCATCGGAGCTGCCGAGGACGCGCCAGGCGTGGAATTCGCACTCGGACAACGCGTCGTCGGCGACAGGACGCTGCGCCGTGGCACGGGTGAACGGCGAGGCCGGCGCTGTCGCAAGGATGACGGTGTCTGTCGGGCACCCGTCGCTGCCCGTGGGCACCGGGACGCCGTCGACCAACTGCATCTCGCAGCCGTCGCACTCGTAGCCGACAACCGTGCTCGCTGCACCGAGGAGGTCACCCCTGTACACCCCGGTCCCCTCGAACAGCCAATGATCAGGGCGATGCACGGTGTAACCGCCCGCCCCACCGCCGACCGATTGACCGATGCGGTGATACCCACCGTGGTTGAAGGTGAGCAGGTTCATCTCGGTCTCGGGACGTCCGATCAGCTGATCCGACCAAATGCTCGTCAATCGGTTCTGGCGTGGCGTTCCGTACACCGGGTCGTTGACGAACCGCTGCTTGTAGCCGACCATCGTGCGGCCCTCGTCCTCCAAACGGACCTGCCAAAAGCTGACGTTGCCACTCAGGAATGCGGCATTGCCGCCGCGACCGATGAAGCTTTCGACCGCATCGCGCATCTCCCATGACCAGTACTCGTCGTGACCGACACTGAGATACAGCCGGCGGCCATCGAGCAAGTCCGGCAGGAATTGCAGATCGGCATTGACGGCATAGTCGATTCCGAGGCCCGCCCGTTCGGCCCACTGCACGAAAGGCTCCTCCCACGAAGGCCAACCAGCCGACCCGGACCACGCCGACAATCCGTGCGTGCGAATGTGCCCGACATGGGTCCGCATCCGCGGATCGGGTGGGCCGAGCACCGTCACCCGGCTACCCGGGCCAGCAGGCTTGCGCAGGAAACCGGGTGCGAAGGGCCGCTGGAAGTTCGCGTGCGTTCCACCGTTGTAGATGTTCGTCCCTGCCACATCGTTGTACGCGTTCCAGGTGTTCGTCGACAGGACGAGCAGCGGTCGATCCGGGCTCGGCTCGCTGGCGCGCACGACGAAAAACGCGACGGCTTCCGTGGAAGCGCTGCCGTCTTCGACACGCATGATCACTTCGTAGTACCCCGACGGCCAACCCGCGGCGACCTGTATCGACGCCGTCACCGGCCATTCACAGCCGAACGCATCAGCCTCGGGCGGAAGATCTCGGGGCCCGACACGAACGACGTCCTGCAGCACGCCGACGCGGTCGGAACCGACTCGCACCACCTCGAGCTGGGCCGTTCCGAGAGGGCCGCGTGCATGGACGTGGACGGTTTCTCCGGCCACTGCGCTGTTCGGCCAGACGTAGACCGCTGGTGACGATTGGTCGGTGGGCGGTGAGTACGGCATCGGTCGATCCACCGAGCCAGTGTCGCAGAGTTGCTCAGCTCGCGACGTGGTCGGTTCGTGCCGTTCGGGGTCCGGAAAGGTCGTGTCGCTCAGACGCTCGAGTTGTGTGCCTTGGCGAACTCGATCCAGGCCGCGAGCAGACCGAGGTCGTAGTCCGGACCACCGACGCCGATCGTGAACAGGCTGATGCCCAGGTCGATCAGGGCCGTCGCAGTGTCTTCCGGCACGGCATCGACGCCGGTCGAGCGGACGATTGCCTGCGGATCGCGACCGGCCTTGGCACACCATTCGTCGAGCACCGTGGACTTGTGCGCGATTGTGGCGACGTCACCGAACGCATGCCACATGTCGGCTTGCTCGGCGACGATCCGCAGTGTCTTGCGCTCGCCGCCGCCACCGATCAGCACGGGAATCTCACGGGTCGGCAAGGGATTGCATTTCGCCCAACGAGCCTTGATCCGCGGCAGCGCCGCATCGAGGTCGGCAAGACGACTGCCGGCAGTGCCGAACGGATAGCCGAACTCGTCGTAGTCGTGCTCGAACCAGCCGGCCCCGAGCCCGAGGATCAGGCGACCGTCGCTGATGTGATCGACGGTGCGGGCCATGTCCGCCAACAGATCGGGATTGCGATACGTGTTGCATGTGACGAGTGCGCCGATCTCGACGGTCTCGGTTGCTTCGGCCCATGCCCCGAGCATGGTCCAGCACTCGAAGTGCTTACCATCGGCCGGCCCGTAGAGCGGGAAGAAGTGGTCCCAGTTGAAGATGACGTCGACGCCGGCTGCCTCGGCGGCAGCGGCCGCGTCGCGGATCTGACGGTAGTCGGCGTGCTGTGGCTGGATCTGGACGCCGATGCGAATTGGTGTGCTCATCAATGGGCACGCTACCGACGGCTCCGCGGAGACGTCAGGGAAATATCGGGGCGTGATCACAGCCCGATATGTCGCCGAACCTGTGCGCGATGTCGGGACTGTCCGGGACGGTGTAGGGGGCGACAGCGGTCAACGTGACCGTCGTGAAATTGTGCGTGATCAACTGCGACGTGATCGTCCAAGTACCGTCCGTTTGTTGTTCGGCGGCCTCCTGCAGATAGTGGATGTGTCCGGCAGTTCCGTCGCACGACAGTCCAGCGTCGGGGCCCTGCTGCGAGATGCGCAACGAGTACGGAGCGTTACCCAGGGTCCACTGCTTGAGGCAGTACTTCGTCGTCAATGTCAGGAAGGTGACGAATGCACTGCCCGCGTTGCCGGCACCGATGGCGAGGACTGCGACGGGTGGTGGAACCGGTGCTCCCGCCGAGTGATCGAAATCCTCGAAGCTGACCGAGACGGTGTCGGCGAAGCCGAGAGGGATCGCCACATCACTCTGTTTGCCGAACGCGAGCGTGGCGTGGATGTGCGGTACACCGTCCGCTGTCGTGTAGGACGTCACTGCGTCGGTATGCAGGTCGCCGTCGATGTCACCATGGATCGTGGTCACGTTCGTCGCATCGGCGGGAATCGAGGCCAACCCGGCACAGGTTCCACTCGACGCCGGCGGTGCCGTTGCGGGCGCAGTGGTGATCGGTGCAACGGTGGTTGGGGCGGGCGGGACAGTGGTCGGGGCAGGCGGGGCTGTCGTGACAGGCGGAGCCGTGGTCACCAGAGGGGCTGAAGTGGTCGAGGAGTTGGCGACGGTCGTCAGCGTCACGGATGGGCTCGTGGTCGAAGCGGCGGACGTCGACGATGTCGCCGACAGGTCCTCGGCACTGCTGCACGCCCCGAGGGCGAGCAGACCAACGGCAACCGCCAATCGCGACACGGACCAGCTGCGGGGACCACTGGACACACGCAGATCTCGCCCCATCACATGCTCATTCTGTACCACCCGCCGTGCGCGCGGATCACATCCTCCGCCACACAGCGGGCAGGGGGTCGCATGGCTCGAATCGGCAGATGTTGCCGGTGCGTACCGAGTTGACGAACAGTGCGCCGAGCCGCGGTGACTGTTGGGCGATCTCGTCGAAGACGCGGCTCAATGACTTACGAACAGCCACCCTGGCCCGCTCTTGGGAGTTGGTGAACTGGCGGCTGCGTTGGCCCAGCGCGACGTCGGTGGTGATGTGTTCGAGCAGGGTGTCGAGGTCTGTGCGCGCCCTTTCGGCACGGACGATGTCGTTGTTGTCATCGGCGTCGTCGATTTCGGCTCGTAGTTCGGAGACGCGGTCGCGGTACGAACGCAGTGCCACGGAATCCATCAGGTCCTGGCGGGACGACTGATCGAGTCCCCCGATCAGATCGGCGACGGGGATGTCGACGAACGGCCGCTCGAGGAGTTGCACCAATCGGCGGACGCCGATCGTGTCGGCGAGCTGGGCGTGCTCGTGACCGAAGCGCAGGTGCCACACATTCGACTCGACCGTCATCTGACCGACTGGTTCGGTCGAGTTCGCATCGACGAACGCGCGCAGTTGCTCGGCTCGTCCAGGAAGACCGACCTCGCTCAACACGGAGATCGCCGATTCGATCAACACCCTGCCGTGCGCCCTGTCCCGCTGGAGCCCTCGCTCGATCAGTACGCAGCCGAGGTCACCCGTCGAGATCGCAGCAAGAACATGGTTTCCCAACGATCGGTTCGCGTCGATCGCGAGTTGCAGATGATCGGCGGCGAGGTCCAGGTCGTCGAAGGCGCGAGCAGCCACACCGAGGCTGCGTTCGGCCGAGCCGAAGCAGACAACGCCCAGCGAGCCGATGATCGGAAGATCGCGATACGGCAGCAACATCGAGTAGATCGTTCGGGCCGTCGGTGCGTCGCGCAGGGTGAGTGCTGCTTCGGCGATGCAGAACATCCATGTCATCCAATTGCTGGATGTCGCCGAGGCCGAGAGCGCGGGGCCACTCATCACTCGGCGGATTGCCGCCTGCGCCTCCTCGACCTCGCCCGCCATCGCAGCGAGCGCAGCGAGCGCTGCCGAATACGTCAGATCACCGTCGACGAGCGTCGGCGAGTTGGCCACCTCGCGGGCCAGCGGGAGGATGCCGGCGGCGTCGAGCTGCAGCCAGCGGATGATCATCAGATGGGCGCCGTAGTAGCCAACGGCATCAGCGTCGCCGATACTTGTTCCCAGCTCGAAGCACTGTTGGACCGCGAGTTCCGCTTCGACGATCAATCCTCTGCGCAACAGTCGCATCACGTCCATCGCTGCGATGACGAACAGGATCGCCGAGATCTGGAGGGCGTCGGCCCGCTCGCGCAATTCGTTCAACGATCGTTCGGCGCGCGGGTCTCCGACCAGCAGCCGGTGGACCGTTCGCCACAACGCACCCATCACGGCGAGGACCTCGTCGCCGGCGATGTTGGCCGCTCGGACCAACTCCTCGGCAATTGCCTGTCGATGCGTCGCCGACGCCGGGCCGAGCATCGTGTGCATCTGCAGCGACAGCACCTCGGCCAGCACCAGCGGGTTCCCGACGGCTCGCGCTCGCTCGACCGCATCGGCCACATCGGCGAGTGGCGCTTCACCCAGGTATGCGCGCTCTGCCGCACGACGCACCTCGAGGCGGGCGAACAGGTCCGGACGATCCGCTACCGAAAGACCATCCAGGGCCCGCTCGATCAGGGCCATGAACGCAGCGTGGTCGATCGCATTTCGATGCTCATCGACCCAGATCCCTCCGAGACCAACGGCAGCTTCGGCAAGCCGGGACGGTGAATCGGCGAGTGTCGCCGCTCGCCAGAACCATGGTCGAGCGCCACGCAGGTTGCCTGCCGCGAGCTCGGCCCGAGCAACGGCCAACAACATGTCCGCTGGTACGGGCAGACCATTTCGGTCATGCAGTTCGATCGCGTCGGCCAGCAGTCGGGCACCGGTTTCGTACGCCAGCCGATCGACCAGCATCGCCGCAGCGACCTGGCACGTTCGCGCAGCAGCTGTGATGCTCGCGGTGTCGCCCCGCAGCCGGGCCACGGCCAGGCGATGGCGAGCAGCGGCTGCAGCCCTGTCCACGCTCAAGGTGGACTCGGCGAGCAAACATCCAGCAGCACGAGCGTGCAAGCGGGCCCGCTCCGCCGGAGCGCATGCGACCAATGCTGCGTCAGCCATCAGGTCGTGGGCGAACACGTGGCATCCCTGCTCGTCACGGACGAGCACGCCGGATCGGATCGCTGCCGCGAGGGAGGCCTCTGCCTCGTCGCGTCCGATCGAACCGACCTCCGCGATCAGGGGCGCGAACGCGAGCTGTCCGAGAATTGCAACGACGCGCAAGAGTCGCTGTTGGTCGGGACCGAGCTGGCGAGTGCGCAGCTCCATGATCGAGCGGACAGAGCGAACCGCGATTGGATTTCCGGGTTCGCTCGACGCCACGAGTTCGTTGACGAAGAGCGGATTGCCGCCCGTGAGCCGATGCACCTCGTCGATCCGACGATCCGAGTCGACCCAGCCGAGTTCGCGCAACAGATCCCTCACCACGGCGACCGACAACGGCGCGGGACGCAGGACCGTGCCGTCTGCGACGATGTCCGAGATCGTCGAATCGACGACCGCCGAATCGACACCGATGGACTGACCCGCCGAGCGCGCGGTGATGACGAACAGCACAGGCGACGCCGGCAACGAGCGGATCACGAAACGGGCCAGGAGGAGCGCCCCGGCGTCGGCAGCCTGGGCATTGTCGAGCACGATCAGCACTGGGCTGTGTTGCGTCGAGCGAGCGACTGCCCGGGAGACGGAACGGAACCGGGCGAAACGTTCGGCCTCGAGATCGTCGAGCAATGCAGCCGGTGCTGCCCCGGCGTGCTCATCGGCCTGACCCAGTTGTTCGACGATGTTCGGCCACGGCCAGAGCGGTGGAGATCCACCCTCGTTCCAACCGGAGCCCCAGGCGCACGTGAATCCTGCGGCATGCGCGAGACGCATCGCCTCCACGGCCAGGCGTGTCTTCCCGATGCCGGCGTCTCCGACGATGCTCAGCAGTGTGCCGTTGCCCGAACGCGCCGATTCGACAGCGGTGGCGATCGCGCCGAGCTCACGGGTTCGACCAACGAGTGGGAGGCCTGACCGCTCCAGTCCCGCTCGCATCGACAACCCCCTTCCTCGCTCGCCCGATTCGTCACGACACTAGACAATGGCGAAAGCTACACAGCCGGGACACCGCCGAACCGGCCAAGACACGGAGACACCATCATGGGCACGAATCAGCGTTCGCAGATCACCATGGGCGACGACGAGATCGCCACGTTCATCGAACGGAGTCGGATCTCGACAATGGGCACGATCGGCCCCGATGGTCGGCCGCACCTGATCGCGATGTGGTACGCCGTTCTCGATGGAGCGATCTGGTTCGAGACCAAAGCTCGCGCCCAGAAGGTCGTCAACCTGAAGCGCGACGACCGGATCACGTGCATGATCGAAGACGGCAACACCTACGACACGCTGCGCGGCATCTCGATCGAGGGACGCGGTGTGATCGTCGATGATCCCGACCAACTGTGGAAGGTCGGCGTGAGCGTCTGGGAGCGCTACACCGGTCCGTACACCGAAGAAGTGCGCCCGTTCGTCGAGTTCATGCTCAACAAGCGGGTCGCCGTGCGCGTCGATGTCGAGCGGATCCGCTCGTGGGACCACACGAAGCTCGGCATGCCCAGCCAGCCCGTCGGCGGAAGCACAGCGCAGTATCTCGATCTGCCCCGATGAGCGACTTCATCCTCGGGTAGGGCGCACGGCTTACACTCACGACCGTGTCATCGAACGACGTCTATCAGGAACTGACTCGCGTTCGGCCGCCGCTGCAGGGCCGCAGCCGTCAGGCGCAGTTCGCAGCACTCGACGCGTTCGAGTCGATGCTGCGTGATCGCCCGTTGCACAAGGTGACTGTCCAGGACGTCGCCGACATGGCGAAGCTGTCGATCACATCTGTGTATGCCCGATTCGATGGCAAGAAGGCGCTCGTATTGGCCCTCCACGAACGGGTCATCCAGGAGTGGCTGCGTCAGCTCGTCCTCGTCCTGGAAGCGGCGAACGACGACAGCGACGAGGTCGCCCAGACGGCTGCGGCTGTGATGACGGCTGCCGTCACCTACTCCACCGAGAATGCGCACGTTTTCACTGCGGTGCTCAGCGCGAGCGACGAGGAGACCAATCAGCGCGCGGCCGGATTCATCCGCGCCGCCAGCAGGACGCTCGCCGATCATCTGGTGCCGCTTCTCGGCGGCGACGCCGACCAAGCGGAGCGCAACATCGACTACGCATGGCGCAGCGTGATGGCGGTGTTGCAGCAGGGTTGGGCATTGGGCGAAGCCGAGCCGGCGCGATTCCCGTTGTCGGCCGATGATCTCGCCGCTCGGCTGACCGAACAGTTCCTGGCCCTGAGCCAGCTCAGCGGGCCCGTTTGACCGCGTACATCGCCAGATCTGCATCGCGCAGCATCGCTTCCGGTTCGCTGTTGCGACCACCGACGGACAGCCCGACGCTGGCGCTGACGCTGACGGATTGACCGACGATCTCCATCGGTACCTCGACCGCAGCAGTCAGACGTTCCTGCAGGGGTCGCCATTCGGCGTCATCGCTGGTGAAGCCTTCGCAGATGACCACGAACTCGTCACCACCGATTCGCGCAACGGTGTCCTGTGGGCGCACGGCCCCACGGAGTCGCTCGGCCATCTCGATCAGGAACTGGTCGCCGGCCTCGTGACCGAACCGGTCGTTGACGAGCTTGAACCCGTCGAGATCGATGAAGAACACGACGACCTTCTTCGATGACCGCTCCGATCGAGCGAGGGCCGACGCGAGACGGTCCAGCATCAGCGTCCGGTTCGGCAACCTGGTCAGCGGATCGTGCAAGGCATCCCGCGTGAGCTCGTTCTCCAACGTCTTGCGCTGCAACGCCCACCGGACCGCGCGAAAGAGATGACCGGAATCGAGATGTCCTTTGACGAGATAGTCCTGCGCACCTTGGCTGACCGCAGCGAAGGCCAGTCCCTCGTCGGACGACGATGTGATCACCACGATTGCAACCATCGGAGCGGCCAGCCGCAATTCGGACAGTGCGTCGAGATCTCGGGAATCCGGGAGCGACAGATCGAGCAGGACGCAATCCATCTCGGACGAGGCCAACAGATGTCGGGCATCGGCGAGGCTGACCACATGATGCAGTCGGTAGCCCGGCGCGGGGGCCCGGCGGAGCAGCGCACGGACGAGTTTGGCGTGTTCGGTGCTGTCCTCGACGAGGAGGATGTCGAGCGGCCGCGTCGGCTCTCCCGACGCATCGCCGGAACGATCGACACCGTCGACCACGGCCGTGTGCGATGCGCTGAGCGTTGGCTCACGGTCAGGGAGATCGACCACGAATCGGCTACCCCCTGTGGGATTCTCCTCCGCTCTGATCGTCCCACCATGTGTGTCGACGATGCGTCTCGACGTTGCCAGCCCGATGCCCGCTCCGGCGTAATCGCCGTGCGGGTGGAGCCGAACGAACATCCCGAAGATCTGTTCCCGATCGGCCGCGAGGATGCCGATGCCGTTGTCCTCGACGGTGATGCGCCAGCCGTCGACGATTCGGCCAGCGGTGAGGTGGACACGGGGCAGGTCGCCTGGACGGACGAACTTGAGTGCATTGGCGACCAGGTTCTGGAACAGGATCTGCAACTGCGCCGGATCGCCGACGACCCATGGCATCGGATCGACCGTCACGGCGGCATTGCGGCCTTCGATCTGCGGTCCGAGGTGCTTGATCGCAGAATGGATCACATCGTCGAGGGAGACCTCCACGACGCTCGCCTCGGCGGCGTCGAGTCCACAGTGGACGAGCAACCCGTCGAGCATGCCGTCCATCACGTGCACCCCGGACACGATCGACGCAATCATGTCTCGTGCCTCGTCATCCAGTTGCCCCGCGTAGGCACTGGCCAACAGCTCGCTGAACCCGACGACGATCTCGAGCGGTGAGCGGAGGTCGTGTGCGGTGACTGGGGCGGGGGCCTCGATCGATGTCTGCGCCCTGATCGACGACTCTGGTTCGATCTGGGGCACGGGCTCGATCAGCGGCCCCGGGGCCTCGACGCGTTCGTGGGCCGAGGGGGGCGGCAGGCCCCGACGCTCGGCGACAACGGGCTCGACGACAACGGGCTCGACGACACTCGTCATCCGATTGGCCATCTTCGACCGGTAGATGTCGACGATCTGGCGCAGCAGTTCGTCCGGGCGATACCGCTTCTCGATGAACGCATGCGCCCCCAGGGCAAGCGCCTGTGCCCCGCTGCTGTCCGCGCTGAAGCCCGACAAGACGATGATCAGCGAGTCGGGACAGCCGTCGACCATCAACGGGATCGCATGAAGACCGTTGACGACGGGCATCGCCAAGTCGAGCAGGATCACATCCGGCTGATGTTGTCGAGCCAGTTCCAGACCCTCGTTTCCGCTCGCCGCTTCGCCGACGACCTCGAAGACGCCGGACGTCGTGAACATCCGCTGGAAGAGCAGCCTGATCGTCGGTGTGTCGTCGACGATCAGAATCCGGATCAGGGCGCTCGGTGCAGCAATGCTCATTCGCGCCCCCGGCCGACCTGCCGGCACGACTCTCTGGGTTTCGTCAAGGTGTTCCGCCATCCCTGATCAGACATTCTCTGGCTCCTTCATCATCCGCGATTCGCTCCGCAGCCGGGCTCCGTGGGGCCGCCGTGCGGTTGTGCAGTTCCGATCGAGATCGCGTCGATCGGTTTTCGCGATCGTCGAGACAGGCCGAGTTCGTTCTCTCGCCGGTGGTTTCGACGAGGTTGAGCGCACTGCGTGGTCAACGGTGCTCGCGCCGTGGCCGATCGAAGTGCCCGCAACCTCATCAGAGAAACCGAGGGAAGCGCCGATCAACCGCATGACTGCGGCACCGTACCAGCCCCGGACACCCGTCGCCGTCAACCGCATTCGTGATTTCGTCTGACATTCATCAAATTGTTTCTCACTCTGCGTGCGATTTGTGAGGAGCGAGCGGTCAGCTACGTTGGCCACATGGGGAAAGGTCCTCGACGTCGAGGCGTCACAGTCGGTATATGCGTGGTCGCCGGCTTCTTCGGCGCCGCATGTTCGTCCGGATCGGAGCCGAAC
>JAYTRT010000576.1:0-3839 GCA_043746045.1 Actinomycetota bacterium
TGAATTGTCAGAGCCAGTCCTCCCGGACCGGCTCTGACCTGGTGTTTCTTTGTCGGGCTGACAGGATTTGAACCTGCGACCACTTGTCCCCCAGACAAGTGCGCTACCAAGCTGCGCTACAGCCCGCTGTGACGGAATCGACAGCTTAGCGGCTGCCATTCCGACTCGACCTCGTATCCACAATCCATCCGCCGGGAGGATCGTCGAACTGGTACGAACCGCGCCCTCGGTGGGGATCTGAGCTTGCCGGCCACTCGTCTGCGAATCGAGGGCGCGGTTCATACCAGTGGCGGGGAGTGGGGCGGTTGGTCGCGGCAGAGTGGTCGTAGCACGGTCGAAAACAGACGATGGCGGCGAGGGGCTGGTGCGACGCCGTTGGCGCATGCAGCCCTTCGCCGCCAGTTCTCTGACGTCGCCGGCGTTCGTGCCGTTACAAACGGCTCCGTGGGGTCACGGCTGGGTGACCTTGATGATGTTGCCCTGAGCGTCGGCGTCGAGGTAACCGCTCCCTCTGGTGCCGTCGACGAAGACCCTGATCTGGATGTCGGGGCTGAACGGCAGGTTGCGAGCGACATGCACGTGGGTGACTTTGGCGCCCTCGATCGGGATCTGCGTCAGTGCAGCCCCGACCAGACCCGGGATTGCGTTCCAATTGACGTCGCTGTCGCTGAACAGATTGCTCTCCAGGTCGCCGTCACCGGTGATGGCCACCGGAGCCGATGGTCCGACTGTGCCGTTGCGGAGTATGAACTCATCGACATTGGCGGGAGTCCCCGGATCCTGTACGTCTGCGATCAGGTACGTCGTGTACAGATTGGCCTCGAGGATCCGCAGCGGTGATGCGCTTCGAGCCGTGGCGATCTTGGCTACGCCATCGGTGAGCCCGGTTCCGGCAAAGAAGTTGACGTCCGCCGGCGTCGTCGGGGGCACCGCGAGTGTTGTCGCCGGAAGGGTCGAGACCGGGACGGGAATGGTGGTGCCGGTCGGATTCGTCGCCACGGTGATGGTCGGGACGGTCGCAACTGCCGACACGGTGACGCCCGCAGGCACCGTGACGCCCGCCGGCACCGTGATGGTCGTGCCACCCGCCGGAACAGTGACCTGCGGAATGTTGACATCGGTGAACGTCGGCACGGTCGCCAGAACGTCGGCGATCTGGCTGTTCGCCGTCCTGATTGCATTGTTCGCGTCGTTCTGGCTCTTGTGCAGGATCAAGAAAGCGGCAGCGCTGAGACCGACGACGGCGACGAGGGTGACGATGATCAACCCGCCGCGGCGCTTGCCCCCACCGGGGGTCTGACCCGGCATCCAACTGCCGAGCGGGGCAGTTCCCCATTGCGCGGCGGGACCGACGCCGGGCGGCGGCCCGTACCCACCGCCCTGGGGCGCCATCCCGGGCGGCGGCCCGTATCCGCCGGCCTGCGGCGGCATCCCCTGCGGCGGCATCGGCGAACCGAACGGCTGCGGCTGCTGGTTCTGCGGGGGGAAGTTCGACGGTCCTGGAAACCCTGACTGGTCACTCACTGGTTGCTCCTCGTTGTTCACGTTCGTTCACGCTGTGTTCAGTGACGTCATGATGAACGAGGCGATACACGGCTGGATGAGCAACGGTTACTCAAATCGCACAACAGCGATTACTCACCTACACGAAGAGTTGGATGATTCTCCAGGTCAGGTACAACGCGAGCATGACCATCAACAACTTGAAGTGCCACGGCGCGGACACGTTCTCGTCCCCGTCCGCACTGTCGCCCGCGGCAAGCTTTTTGAGATCCAAGGTCTTGCCGGTGACCAGCGGGGCAACCTTCGGCGCGTCGAGTGTACGTCCGCACGTCGGGCATCTGCCGTCGTCGGTCATTGCCGAAGGCGCGTAGTACTTGGCGCAGTCCTCACACCATGGCATGGCGTTACTCGGTGCGGCGCCGGACGCGCAGCTTGATCGGAACCGAGCCGAAGTCGAAGGCCTCGCGGATGCTGCGCTCGATGTATCGGAGGTAGGTCTGGGGCAATTCGCGGTTCACGAACAGGGTGAACGTCGGCGGCTCGGTGGCTCCCTGCAGCGCGTAGAGCACGCGGGTCCCGCCGGGCGCCGGCTGCTTCTGTTGAGCAGCGGCAATGACCTTGTTGACGTCGCGGGTCGGGACACGGCGGTGGTATTGCTCGATCGCATCCTGCAGCACGGGCCGCAGCTTGTGCACGCCCATGCCGCTGAGTGCGGAGATCTTGAGGATCGGAGCGTCGCCGATGAACCCGAGCTTGCGCTTGACATCGGCGAGCAGGTCGAGCCGGGCGTCGGCGTCGTCGATCAGTTCCCACTTGTTGAGCATCAGCACGATCGGGCAGCCAGCAGCATCGACTCGCTCGCACAAGCGCTGATCCTGACCGGTGACACCTTCGGTGGCATCGATGATGATCAGCGCGATGTCGCTGTCGTCGATCGCTCGCAGCGCACGGACGAACGAGTAGTACTCGGCCGAGTCGTCGATCTTGCTCTTGCGCCGCATGCCGGCAGTGTCGACGAAAACCATCGGACCGTCTTCGGTCTCGACCAGCGTGTCGATCGCGTCCCGAGTGGTGCCAGGCATGTCGTGCACGACCGAACGGTTGGAACCGACCAGCCGGTTGAACAGCGTGCTCTTGCCGACGTTCGGGCGGCCGACCAGAGCAACACGCGGGGGCGCCAACTCGGGCGGCACCCAATCGTCGTCGTCCTCGAATTGAGCCTTGATCGCGGCTGCGCTGACGTCGGGGATCCGCGCGATCACTTCGTCGAGCAGGTCACCGGCACGCCGACCGTGCAGCGCACTGACAGGCAGAGGATCGCCGAGACCGAGCGCCATGAACTCCCAGCGGTCGCGCTCGCGGCGATCGTTGTCGACCTTGTTGGTGACGAGGAGCACCGGCGGCTTGATCTTGCGCAGCCACATCGCGATCGATTCGTCGTCGTCGGTCAGGCCGACGGAACCGTCGACCACGAACATCACGAGATCAGCGGCTCGAACCGCTGCCTCGACCTGACGACTGACCTTGGCGTCGAGTTCGCTGCCGGACGGCAACCAGCCACCCGTATCGACCATCAGGAACGGCCGGCCGAGCCACTCGGCCTCGACCTCTTTGCGGTCACGGGTGACACCTGGCCGGTCCTCGACGATGGCCAGTTGCTCCCCGACGATCCGGTTGAACAACGTGCTCTTGCCGACGTTGGGTCGCCCGACGATGACGACGGTGGGCAGCACTGGAGTTACGGCAACGATGGCCTCCGTGGCCTTCGTGACCTCGACGGCTGGCACGGCTGGCACGGCTGGCACGGCTGGTGCGGCCGTCGTGGCGGGGGAACTCGCGGACGAGCCCTTCACGTTGTCGGTGCTCTCGGGAGCAGTGTTCGGTTCGGTCATCATCGGGAGAACTCCATGCTGGTTGGCACCGCACCAGCGACGCGCAATGCGTTGCGGAGGGCGATGCCGTTGGTGGGCACCACTTCGACAGCGCGGGGGAGCGAGTCGATGGTCGTGCCGTCGAGAAAACGGCCTTCACTGAGGCACACGTCGGGTAAGAGGTAACGGTGCGACATCGGCTCGTCGGCGAGGACGCGGGCGATGTCCTCGCCCACCATCAACCCCGTCACAGCCGTGTTGCCACCGAAGAACTCGTTGGCCACCGGAATGATTCGCACGTCGTCGCGGCCGAGCCCTGCAACCAGCGGACCGAGCACTTTCGCGCCGAACTCACCGGTGAGGATGCCGATCGGGGCTGACGCTCGCGGGCGCAGCACGACGCTGCCCGCTGACCCTGCACCGTCGCCACATCCGCGCATGCCCGTGTCGCCCGCCGGGTTGCGC
>JAYTRT010000577.1:0-3833 GCA_043746045.1 Actinomycetota bacterium
CAACTGTTCAATGCGCTCGGATACGCCTACGTCGGCGTGAACATGCGTGGCTCGGGGTGCAGTGGTGGCTCATATCAGTTCTTCGAGGAACCGCAACTCATCGACGGCTACGACGTGATCGAAGCGGTGGCGGCACAACCGTGGGTCGCCAACCACAAGGTCGGAATGGGCGGCATCTCGTATCCCGGGATCAGCCAACTGTTCGTGGCGTCCACCCGACCGCCGAGCCTGGAGGCGATCACCCCGCTCAGCGTGCTCGACGACTCGTACCGGGCGACGGGTGAGCCGGGTGGCATCCTCAACACCGGCTTCGCGGCGCCGTTCCTCAGCGAGCGACAGGCCGATGCAAAGGTCTACGGGCAGGCGTGGACCAAGAAGCGCGCAGATGCAGGCGACACCGTCTGCGCCGACAATCAGAAGTTGCGATTGCAGAACCCCGACTTCCTGGCCGTCACCGAAGCGCAGAACTTCTACGATCCGGCGCAGGCCGACCCGCTCGCCCCGGCCACGTTCGTCGACAAGATCAACGTGCCCGTGTTCATCGCCGGCGCATGGCAGGACGAGCAGACCGGCGGCCACTTCCCGGACATGCTGAACAAATTCACCGGTTCCCCGCACCTGTACGCAGACCTGACCAACGGGCTTCACACCGATTCGCTGAGTCCGACGATCTTTGCCCGGATGGCCGAGTTCCTCGACCTCTACGTCGGTCGACGGGTGCCGTCGCTGGCAGGCGCGCGGGTCGTCGCGAAGCTGCTCGTGCCTCAGTTGTACAAGGTCAACGACGTGACCGTGCCGCCTGACCGATTCACGGGCATGACGTACGATCAGGCACTGGCGGCGTTCGAGAGCGACCCGCCGATCCGCGTCCTGTTCGAACAGGGTGACGCCGGCGCCGAGCCGGGCGCTCCGTACCCGCGCTTCACGAAGGGCTTCGCGGCATGGCCGGTTCCGGGCGCCGTATCGACATCGTGGTATCTCGGCGCCGAGGGTGCGCTGACCGCCACCAAGCCCGCCTCCGGTGCCGCCAGCAGCCCTGCCGATTCCTACGCGTCGAATCCGTCGGCGCTGCCGAAGTCGTTCTACGCCGGCGGACGGAGTTCGGACATCTGGCGTGCCGACACCGTCTACGACTGGCAGCCACTGCCGTCGGGCACCGGCGTCGGATACATCACTCCGGCGTTGACAGCCGACGTGACGGCCATCGGCGGCGGTTCGCTCGACCTCTGGGTCGGATCGACGATGAAGGATGCCGACCTCCAGGTGACCATCAGTGAAGTCCGCCCCGATGGCACGGAGATGTACGTACAGAGTGGTTGGCTGCGCGCCTCGCACCGCAAGCTGGACACCGCCGCGAGTACCGATGTGCGTCCGGTCCAGACTCACCTCGCCGCCGACGCCGCACCACTTCCGGCCGGCGAGTTCTCGCCCGTACGGATCGAGATCTTTCCGTTCGCGTATGTCTTCCGGACCGGGAGCCGGATCCGGATCACCGTCAATGCTCCCGGCGACAGCCGTCCCGTCTGGGCGTTCGACACGGTCACCGACCCGTACACCGTGACCATCGCCCACGACGCCGACCATCCATCGAAGCTGGTCTTGCCGGTGGTCGCCGGCGTGGATGCTCCGACCGGCGTGGCAGCGTGCGGATCGCTGCGCGGTCAGCCGTGTCGCACCTATACACCGGCGATCAACGAGAAACTTCCCGGCGCCTCCAGCTGATGGACCGGCGCGCTGAGCTCGGCGAATTCCTGCGCGCCAGGCGCGAGGCCTTGCAGCCGGCCGATGTCGGACTTCCGCCGGGCGGACGCCGACGCACGCCGGGGCTGCGTCGCGAGGAGATCGCACTCCTCGCCGGAGTCTCCCTGACCTGGTACACATGGCTCGAGCAGGGTAGGCGGATCAACGCATCCCGCGATGTGTTGCTCGCCCTCGGGCGGGCCCTGCGACTCGACGATGCCGGTCGGTCACATCTTCTCGATCTGGCCAGCGCGACCACGGCCGGCCGCCCGACCGAGCCGGCGGAACGGATGGTCGACGCGCCTGACGCGATCAACAGGTTGATCATGTCGATGGATCCGGCACCCGCGTATGTACTCGGTCCGCGATGGGAGATCGTCAGTTGGAACTCGGCCGAGGAACGCCTGTATCCGGCGCTGCGCGAGCTCGACGTGGATCAACGCAACCTCGTCTGGGTCATGTTCTGCGAACCAACAGCCCGACGCCTGATCGCCGACTGGGAGGACCGGGCGCGCAGCACCCTCGCCGAATTCCGGGCCAGCACCACACTGTTGTTCGACGATCCGGTCCTGATCGATCTCGTCGACCGAGTCGCGGCCGCCAGCCCGCAATTCACGGAATGGTGGCCGCAACACGACGTCGCCGGATTCCAGACCCGCCTGCGCCGCTACAACCACCCTCGTGCCGGATCGTTGACGTTCGAATATCAACAGCTGATCCCATCGGAGTGGCCTCAGCTGCGGGTCATCTGCCAACTGCCGTTGCCCGGCGACGACAGTGCCCAGCGCCTTGCTGCATGGCGCGACATCGGCTGATCGACCGCTGTGTCCCGCGGTCTCTCCCCGTCCCGCGTCGAATTCTGACGCGGCGTCAGATTTTCGGGAGTGACGCGCTACGGTCGCCGACATGATTGAGATCCCGCATGGGGCGCGGGTGTTCGGCATGCAACTGCCGATCCAAGCGCAAAGCCACAACTTCGTCGCCGATTGGGAACTCGAGGCCGGTCCGACCGAACTCGCCCGGATCGCCAAGACCGCCGATGACACCGGCTTCCACTACATCGGGGTGTGCGATCACATCACGCTTCCCGAGAGCGTGGTCGGTGGCATGGGCACACACTGGATGGAGCCGATCGGCACGCTGGCCTGGCTTGCTGCGCACACGACCCGGGTCGGCCTGCTGACCCACGTCTATGTGCTCGCCTACCGCCATCCGCTGGTGGCTGCGAAGGAGTTCGCCAACCTCGATTGGCTGTCCCGGGGTCGGGCCCTGATCGGTATCGGTGCCGGCCACGTCGAAGCCGAGTTCGATCGCCTCGGTGAGGACTTCCACCGGCGCGGAAAGACGACCGACGAGCGGATCCCGGTGATGGCCGCTGCACTCGAGAACGAGTTCGTCGACGGGATGGGTGCACGGCCACGACCGATCCAGTCGCCACGGCCGCCGATCTGGGTCGCTGGTTCCAGCGGACCGGCCATCGCCCGAGCCGCTCGACTCGGCGACGGGTGGCTTCCCCAGGGGCCGTCCGACCAACGCATGGTCGATGCACTACAGGCCGGCCGAGAGGCTGCGGGCCGCGTCGAACTGCCGATGATGATCGGGCACATCACGCCATTCATCCACGTCGGTGACCCGACATTCGATGTCGGCCCGACGACCCTCACCGGCTCACCCGTGGCGATTGCCGAGCAGATCCTGGCCGGCACCGCGAACGGGGTGAACCAGTTGCAGGTCCGGTTCAAGTCGCGCAGCTGCGACGAGTTGTGCGAGCAGATGGTTGCGTTCGCGACCGACGTTGCTCCGCTGCTGACCACGATCTCCTGAACGTTCTCGCACCACGATTTCTCACCCGATCTCTCGCACGATTTCTCACACGATCTCTCTCAAGGACGCATGATGCTGACCAACCTCGATGAATACCCGATCCATCAGTTCGCCGAGCCGATGCGGTACGTCGCGACCAGCGACCGCAACTTCTACGACCGCTACTACTTCATGGGTTTCGAAAAGACCGGGCAGGCGATGTTCATCGCCGGACTCGGCGTCTACCCGAACCTCGGCGTGATCGATGCGTTCCTGGCCGTGATGCACGA
>JAYTRT010000578.1:0-3827 GCA_043746045.1 Actinomycetota bacterium
GCTCGTCGCCCGGGGGCGACGCAAACCCTCCGCTGCGCAAACCCTCCGAAGACTAGGATGCGTGCAGTCCGATCAAAGGAGATCGCCATGAGCAATCCCGACTGGGGTTTCGAGACCCGACAGATCCACGTGGGCGGCGAGCCCGACCCGACCACCGGCGCTCGCGCCGTTCCGATCTACCAGACGACGAGCTATCAGTTCCGCAACTCCGAGCACGCTGCGAACCTCTTCGCACTGGCCGAAATCGGCAACATCTACACCCGGATCATGAACCCGACACAGCTCGCCCTCGAGCAGCGGATCAACTCGCTCGAAGGGGGCTGCACCACGGCGGTCGGCCTGCCGGGCACCCTCGTCGTTGCGTCGGGACAGGCTGCAGCCACGATCGGCATCCTCACCCTGGCCGAGGCCGGCGACCACGTCGTTGCCTCGCCGTCGCTGTACGGCGGTACGTACAACCTGTTGCACTACACGTTTCCGAAGATGGGCATCGAGGTCACGTTCGTCGACGACCCGCACGATCTCGAACAGTGGCGCAGCGCGATCCGCCCGAACACGAAGCTGTTCTTCGGCGAGGTCCTGGCCAATCCCAAGAACGACGTGTTCGACATCGAGGGTGTGAGCAAGCTCGGCCACGAGAACGGCATCCCCCTGATGGTCGACAACACCGTCCCGACGCCGTATCTGATCCGTCCGATCGAGTGGGGTGCCGACATCGTCGTGCACAGCCTGACCAAGTTCATCGGCGGCCACGGCACGTCGATCGGTGGGTCGATCACCGACGGCGGCACGTTCGACTTCGCCGCCAGCGGCCGGTTCCCCAACTTCACCGAGCCGGACCCGAGCTATCACGGCCTGGCGTATTTCCCGGCCCTCGGCCACGGCGCGTACGCGATCAAAGCACGCGTCCAGATCCTGCGCGACCTCGGCTCCGCGATCGCTCCGCTCAACTCGTTCCTGATCCTGCAGGGCCTGGAGACGCTGAGCCTGCGGATGGAGCGCCACTTCTCGAACGCAGCGGCAGTGGTGGAATACCTGCAGACCAAGGCAGAGGTCACCAGCATCAACTGGGCCGGCCTCGAATCGAGCCCGTGGCACGAGCGGGCCCAGAAGTACGGCGCCGGCAAGGGGTATGGCTCGGTTCTGGCCTTCGAGCTCGCTGGTGGAAAGGGAGCCGGCCAGAAGTTCGCCGACTCGTTGGTGCTGCACAGCCACGTCGCCAACATCGGCGACGTGCGCAGCCTCGTGATCCACCCATCGAGCACGACGCACAGTCAGCTCAGCGAGGACGAGCAGATCAGCAGCGGCGTGACGCCGGGCCTGATCCGGCTCAGCGTGGGTCTCGAGAGCATCGCCGACATCATCGCCGACCTCGAGATCGGTTTCGCAGCAATCGCCTGATCGGCGGTCGATCTGGCCAGGTCGATCTGGTCACAGCGATTTGGTCAGGGCGAGTTGGGCGAGTCGCCTGGTGTGCCGTGCTCGCCGTGATCGCCCTGGTCGCGCAGGAAGGCTTCCAACTCGGCGGCCAGGTCGTCGCCGCTCGGCAGCATTGCTTCGGCGCGCATGTCGAACTGGCGCTCGAGCATCTGCACGTACCCGGCGGCCTGAGGATCCTCAGCCACCGCTTCGTCGTGCAGTGACTGCCAACGGTCGATCTCGCCGGCCAGTTCGCTGTGACTGGTTGGCACTCCGAGGACGTGCTCGAGATGACGCAGGAGCGCAACGGACGACTTCGGGTGCTGAGCGTTGCCGAAGTAGTGCGGTACACCGACGCGCAGTGAGATGGCCGGGATGTCGAGCTTCTCCAACCGTTCCTGCAAGACGCCGATGACGCCGGTGATGCCCTGGTACTGCGGGCGGCTGAGACCGAGCCGGCGAATCAGTTCGTCGTTGGGACTGCTGCCGACGACCGGTGGAATACGAGTGTGCGGCACCGCGTCGGCGTTGGCGCCGATGGTGACCACGATGTCACATTCGAGACGTGCCGCCATCGCCGTGATGCACGCGCAGTAGGTGCTCCATCGCACGTGTGGTTCGACGCCCGACAGCACGACGAGATCGTGCGGGCCACCGGCGAAGCGGGCGATGCGGAACTCGTTCGCCGGCCAGCGAACGGTGACGGATTCGTCGTCGTCGAGCCACACCTCCGGGCGCTCCTGGGTGAAGTCGTAGAACGGATCGGGATCGATGCTGGCGACGATCGGCGCAACGCGGTCACGCAGCAACCATTCGAGCGCACCGGTCGCGGCCCCGGATGCGTCGAACCATCCGGTGAGCGCGACGATCATGATCGGCCGATTGAGTGGCGCGAGTCCGTCGGTATGGGTGGTGAGGACGTCGTCGACCTGCATCCGAATCGGCCCGATCAGCTCTTGAGTGCGCCCACGACGTGGTCGATGCAGGCGGTCAGCGAGACAACGTCTGCGGGGTCGACCGCCGGGAACATTCCGACCCGCAGTTGGTTACGTCCGAGCTTGCGGTAGCTGTCCGTGTCGACCACCCCGTTCGCGCGTAGGGCAGCGCAGACATCGTTGGCATCGACCCCGCCCTGATCGGCACCGAGCACGTCGATCGTGCCGACCACTTCACTGCGCTTGGCCGGATCGGTGACGAACGGTGTCGCCCATGTCCGATCCTGGGCCCATCCGTACAGCGTGGACGACGACTGCGCGCTGCGAAGGTTGGTCTGCGCCAGCCCACCGAGGTCCAGCATCCACTTCAGCTGCGTGTCGAGCATGACCAATGTGGCCAGTGCCGGAGTGTTGTAGGTCTGGTCGAGCACGCTGTTGTCGAGCGCAATCTTGAGATCGAGCGACGCCGGGATCCATCGACCTGATGCGCTGATCGATCGAATCCGGTCGAGTGCCGCCGGTGAGCACGCTGCGATCCAGAGGCCGCCATCGCTGGCGAAGCACTTCTGCGGAGCGAAGTAGTAGACGTCCACCTGGGCCGGATCCCAGAGCAAACCTCCAGCGGCCGATGTCGCGTCGACGACGACCAGTGAGTCCGCATCGGCGCCGACGGGTCGCTGCGGTTGCATCATCACCCCTGTCGAGGTCTCGTTGTGGGTGAGCGCGTAGACGTCGACGCCGTCGAGCGCCGGCACGACAGGGTGGTCGCCCGGATCGCTGCGCACCACCGTCGGCTCGCCGAGGTGAGGAGCCGCATTGGCGGCTTCCGCGAACTTCGACGAGAACTCGCCGAACACTGCGTGTGCGCTGCGGGCCCGAATCAGGCCGAACGTGGCGGCGTCCCAGAACACGGTGGACCCGCCGTTGCCGAGCACGATCTCCCAGCCGTCCGGTAGGCCGAACAGATCGACGAGTCCGGACCGAATCGAACCAACGAGGTTCTTCACCGGCGCCTGGCGATGGCTTGTACCCAGCAGGTTCGTGCCGGCAGCAGCCAACGCTGCGATCTGCTCGGGACGGACCTTGGACGGGCCGCAACCGAAGCGGCCGTCGGCGGGCAGGAGATCGGTCGGGATCGAAATCGAGCGTGGGTCGGGCGCTGTCACTGTGTCAGCATGGCAGCTATGAGTTCGTCTTCCTCCCCCGTTCACCCCGGCGGTTCGGTATCGCCGCGCCGCGCATCTGCACGCCTCGCATCGATCAACGAATCGGCGACACTGGCCGTCGATGCCAAGGCCAAGGCCCTGCAGGCCAAGGGCGAGAACGTGATCGGATTCGGCGCAGGGGAGCCCGACTTCCCGACCCCCGACCACATCGTCGAGGCCGCGGTCAAGGCATGTCGAGACGTCAAGAACCACAAGTACACACCGGCGGCCGGTCTGCCGGCCCTGCGCGAGGCGATTGCCGCGAAGA
>JAYTRT010000579.1:0-3815 GCA_043746045.1 Actinomycetota bacterium
GCTGACACGATCGCCCACACAGACCCCAACAATTGAGGGGTCCGTCTCGCCGTTTCGAGCTCACTCAACGGCTGACGCGACCGAGCATCGAACGCCATCAACATCGCATCCGGTGGGAACTCGGCGACCGCCACCAGACGCGCCGTCGGAACGCCGTCGGCGTGGGCTTTCAGCGAGCAGAGCGCCTCGTGTTCCACGCCGGAACGAAGCGACCGGAACGGTCTGTCCTGGCCGACATCTCGGAATCGCACGGCGCGATACATCCGTACAGGCAGCAGCGTCGTCCACGAATCGCGGCTGATGATCTTGACGAACAACTGCTGGTTGTGGTCGAGTCGAACCCTGAACCCCGCGAAACCGTGAAATCCCGCGAATCGTTCCACGGATGAAACCCGGTTGCCGAGGCCCTCCAGGACGTGGCCGACCGCAACGGCTCGAGGGCGCACATTCGGAGCGCCGAGGATCAGTTGGACCAACGCTGCCGCCGCCGCAGCCGTCGCGATCGCAGCGACGATCGTAGTCGGATCGGCCAAGCCGACCCCGAGTCTCGCCACGACCCCGAGTGCCAGAACGATCCGGCCGATGCGCCGCCAACGCCCGGCCCAGTGGCCGCGGTCGATGAACATCCATGCTGCGATGATGCCGAGATCGACGGTCGTCGGGAACGCAGCGCCGATGCCGTAACGACCGAGCCTCGTACCGACGGTGCCCGTCACGACACGACCGCCGCGGTGCCGATGCGACATGAGTGGAAAGGTCGCGGCGCCGACGAGCTTCGACACCGCGATCAGACCAGCGACGCAGATGACAGTCGCGAGGAGCATTCGGCCGACACGAGCAAAACGCCGGAGCACCAACTGGCCGAGGAAGCCGAGAATTGCGGGGACCAGAAAACCGAGCTGGCAGGCACTGACGATGCCGGACACCAGCCACCGAGGAGCACCACCGAGGAAATCGCCGAAGCGCGTCGCGAACCGTCCCGGCGTGATGCTCAGCAGCGCCAGAGACATGAATCCGAGCAGCACGAGAGATCCGACGAACCGGATCGCTGTGACCGGTGATCTGACATAGTCCGGTTCGTCCGGCTCGGAAACCGAGAACGCCGCCGACGTGTTCATCGATTGAGCGTAGATCGACCGGCGGCCCCGGCCGCCGTTTCTCAGCAAACGTTTATGCTCGTCTCAGGCTGTGGCGAGGCTTCTCAGCGAACCTCGCGGCCCAGGGAGAGGATCCGGATGCAGGCGTTGATTGTCGATGACGAGCGATCGGTTCGTGATGCGATCTCGCGCGCACTCAGGTCCGAGGGGTATCGAGTCCATCTCGCAGCGTCGGGAGGGGACGCTCTCGGATTTCTCGCCGACCAGTCACCCGATGTCATCATTCTCGATGTCGGCATGGTCGGTCTCGACGGACTCGAGACATGTCGGCTGATCAGGTCCAAGGGTGACGAGGTTCCGATTCTCATGCTCACGGCTCGCTCCGGCGTCTCCGACCGCGTCGCCGGACTCGACGCCGGCGCCGATGACTATCTCGTCAAACCGTTCGCGCTCGAGGAACTCCTTGCCAGGCTGCGTGCGCTCTTGCGCCGACACGCACCCGTCGTGCCCTCCGAATCGACGCGCCTCACCTACGGCGGCGTCTCCCTCGATCCCGTGACTCGCGAAGTGACCGTCTGCGACACGCAGATCAGCACCACACGACTCGAGTTCGCGCTCCTCGAACTGTTCCTTCGACATCCGCGTCAGGTGCTGACCCGCGAGGTGATCTTCGATCGTGTCTGGGGGTACGACTTCGGCGCGAATTCGAACTCACTCGAGGTCTATGTGGGCTATCTGCGCCGCAAGACCGAGCGCGACGATCGCCCGCGGCTGATCCACACCGTGCGCGGTGTCGGGTACGTGCTCCGGGACACTCCCCCATGAACCTCAGAACTCGTCTCGGACTTGCGGCTGCAGGCGCTGCTGCAGTTGCGGTGACCGGCGTCGCGATACTCGGCGTGTCGTTCGCCCGGTACGAGTTGCGCAGCCAGGTGGATCAGAGTCTGCAACGCCAGGCCCAGAACGTGCACGCCGCCGAGGTCGTCGCCCAGCAAACCTCCGACGGCGGTCGCAACGCCCACGGGGGCCCTGGCGACCACACCGACGGCCAGACCCAGCCCGACGGCGGCACCACCGGATATCAGATCATCGATTCGACCGGCGCGGTGATCGTCGGCAACAGTCATGGCACCCTTCTGCCGCGGGATGCAGCAGACATCGCTGCCGCGGTCAGCGGCACGGGTGTCCGTCTCAGGGACAGCGTCATCGAAGGTGTGAACTTCCGCATCGTCACTGTCGGCCAACCAGGCGGCTACGCCGTTCAAGTCGGCAGGCCGATCGATGACGTGGATCGAACGCTCAACGGATTGACCATCGGCTTCGCCGTGCTGGCGGTCGTCGGTATCGCAGCGGCTGCTGTTCTCGGGCGACTGGTCGCGCGCCGAGCGCTCGGGCCGGTCTCCCGGTTGAGCGCAGCTGCACGTGATGTCGCCGACACCCAGGATCCCACCCTCCCGGTCCCCGAGTCGGGCGGTGCCGAACTGGAGCAACTCGGCCGAAGTATCAATTCGATGCTGAGATCGCTGAGCGAACTGCGCGAGCACGAACGACGACTGATCGATGACGCCGCCCACGAACTACGGACTCCACTGACCAGCTTGCGAACCAACATCGAGTTGCTCTCGAGCGGCAGGACGTTGTCGGCCGAGGACCGCGGCGAGCTGCTGCTCGACCTGCGCGAGCAGATGGAGGAGTTCTCGAACCTCGTCGGCGACCTCGATGCGTTGGCCCGAGACGCGGGCGCTGACCAATCGGGCGAACCACGGTCGATTCGACTCGACGACATCGTCGCCAACGCCACACGGCGCGCCCAACGCCGGGCCGGGTCCGTCACGATCGCGGTGCGAGAGCAGAATCCTGGAGTGGTGATCGGCGACGCGGCGATGATCGAGCGGGCGCTCATGAACGTGCTCGACAACGCCGTCAAATGGTCGCCGCCCAACGGCACCGTGCTCGTCGACGTCACGGGAACTGCGGTGACCGTCACAGACAACGGGCCCGGGATCGACGCCGAGGAAGTCCCGCATGTGTTCGACCGTTTCTGGCGAGCACCGGCCGCGCGTTCGATGCCCGGATCCGGTCTCGGCCTGTCGATCGTGCGTCGCGTTGTCGACGACCATCAGGGTGAAGTCATCATCGACGCCAACCCGGATGGCGGCACACGGGTGCGTATCGCGCTACCGGCGGCCGTCACGTCGCACTCGTGAGCGTGGAACCCCGAAACGTTCAGGAAGTTCTCAGAATCCCTTACGGCTCCGTTCACGTCGCTGACTTCTACTGATCTTCAACAGCGCACACCTCAGTGCGCTCCGAAGAACAGGACCTCACCATGAATCCCAGCAAGCGCAAGATGTACGCCGTTCTCGCCGGCGTCGGAATCAGCCTCGGTGCCGCAGGAATCGCCAGCGCTGCCTCCTCGAGCACCGCCCCCCGAACTGCAGTGGCGACGGTCAGCGCGGTCACGGCCGCGACGACCCCGACCGACCCGACCACCGGCGCAGCGACGGCAGATACGACCGGTACGACCGGTACGACCGGTACGACCGGTACGACCGGTACGACCGGTACGACCGGTACGACGGAATCAGCTGATCCAGCCGGCGCGAAGAGAGATCAGACTCCGGCGTACACGTCGTCGGTGACCGTCGCTGTGCCAACTGACGGTTCCGAGCCGACCGCCGCTGCACTGCAGGCAGTCGCAACCGTCACCGCAGCCCA
>JAYTRT010000580.1:0-3792 GCA_043746045.1 Actinomycetota bacterium
CACGGTGCGCGTCTCGTCGTTGACGACATCTTCGTCATATGCGGCAAGGAGGAACGCTGCCATCGTACGGGTGGCTCCAGCGGCCGGCTCGATCACGAACGGGACATACCGTTCGTTGGTCGCCTGGTCGAAGTACTCGAGCTTCTGACCGCTGTGCTGCGCGTGCTGCTTGAGGTCGTAGTCGGTGCGCTGGGCAATGCCCTCGAGTTCGCCCCATCCCCATGGGAACTTGAACTCTACATCCGACGTTCCGGCCGAATAGTGACTGAGTTCATCGGCGTCGTGCGGGCGGAGCATCAGCATGTCGGCAGGAATTCCGAGATCGATGTACCAGTTCATCCGCTGATTGCACCAGTACTCGTACCACTTCGGTCCCTCGGCCGGCGGCACGAAGAATTCCATCTCCATCTGTTCGAACTCGCGTGTCCGGAAGATGAAGTTGCCGGGTGTGATCTCGTTGCGGAAGCTCTTGCCGACCTGGGCGATACCGAACGGTGGCTTCTTACGGCTGGTCTGCAGCACGTTCGCGAAGTTGAGGAACATGCCCTGTGCCGTCTCCGGACGCAGGTACACCTCGGCCCCAGCGCCCTCGACCGGGCCGGCCTCGGTCTTGAACATCAGGTTGAAGGCGCGCGCCGGCGTGAACGAGTTCTTGGCGCCGCAGTTCGGGCAGACGTTCGGATCGGTGAGGTGATCTTCGCGGAAACGCTGCTTGCAGTTCGTGCAATCGACCAGCGGATCGGTGAAGTTGGCAAGGTGGCCACTGGCCTCCCAGACCTGCGGTGGGGACAAGATGGACGCATCGATCAACACGACATCGTCGCGAGTCTGAACCATCGAACGGATCCAGGCATCCTTGACGTTGCGCAACATCAACGACCCGAGTGGGCCGTAGTCGTAGCTGCTCCGGAAGCCGCCGTAGATCTCTGCGGACGGATAGACGAACCCGCGGCGTTTGCAGAGATTGACGATCTGATCGAGCTCGGTGGCGGGCATGGCAGCAAGGCTCAGGGATGGGTGCAGCGTCAGCTCCCGGAGTTCTCGGGCTCGCCACCGGGGCGGCGAAGTCAGTGCCGTTCGAAGACCGCCACCGACCGCAGCCGACGTTCGATGTGATGCTCGACGGCCCGCGTGGCGTGGTTGTTCACCTCGTGCGTCGCCTGCGACGACGGCTCGGCGAACGCGGCGTTCATCCGGCCGCCGAGGATCTTGCGCATCAGATCGAGTGCCGCGGCCGAGATCGGTAGGCCCGATCGGCAGCTGCGGCACAGGACGCCACCCTGATCCATGTCGAACGCGACGAAGGGTTCGGGCTCGCTGCAGTGCGCGCACTGGTCCAACTCGGGCCGGACGCCTTCCAACGTCAACAACTTCCAGAAGAACGCGGGGACGACCAACGGTGACGGATTGGTCGAGATCGTCCGCAACACGCCGACCAGCATCCGGTAGAGCTGCGGGTTCGGTTCGCGTTCGAGGGCCATCTGGTCGACGGCTTCGAGCACGGCGAGACCCTTGGTCATGTGGTCCAGGTCAGCCACCAGCGGCGCCAGCGAATCGACCGATTCGACCTGGTTGACGATGTCCAACTCGCGTCCTTCGTGGAGGAGCAGACGAACGTGGCTCATCGGCTCGAGCCGTCCGCCGAACTTCGAATGTGTCTTGCGGACACCCTTGGCGACAGCTCGCACCTTGCCGTGGCCCTCGGTGAGCATCACGATGATCCGGTCCGCTTCGCCGAGTTTGTAGGTGCGCAGGACAACTCCGGAGTCCCGGTACAGCCGGCTCATCGCGCGCCGTTCATCGGGTGCCGCTCATCGAATGCCGCTCATCGAATGCCGCCGAAACGGCGATGGCGGCGCGAGAACTCGTCGATCGCATGCTCGACGTGGGCCGCCGCGAGAACGTCCCAGTGGGTCTCGACGGACACGATCTCGGAGTAGGCGAGCTCCCAGACGAGCGACGGGGGCAGGTGCTCGGGAGGTCCGAGAATGATCGTCAGGTCGGGCTCGATCGGCGCCGGGGCCATCAGCACAGCGGCCAGCGCTGTCTCGTCGATCGCGTCCAGCGGCAGGTCACGCAGTTGATCGACCGCTTCGAGAATGCGGCGCCTGCCGTCGGCCGACGGATCGACGATGACGGTGCAGCCCTCGCGGATGTCGATCGTGCGCTGGGTCAGCGATTTTCCGTGAGCAACCCCACCGGACGAGAACGGGCGCAGGGTCAACCACATCGCTCCGGCATGGGCGACGACTTTGGCCAGATCGTTTCGTCGAGCGGCCCACAGCTCGTCGCCGAGATCGTCCCACTCCTGCGTGGTGCCACCGACGACCAGCACGTGACGCAGGCTCGAACCCACGCCGACCCCCTCCCCCACGCTGGAACGTCGCTTCGCCATGCCTCGATTCTCACACGTCGGCGAGGGAACCGATGCGCACAGCTTCGGCGGCTCCCTGGACGGGATGCAGCGGGATCGACGAGTAACGTCACTGTGCTGTGATTGTTGCCCCGACCCCCTCCTCGTCATCGCATTCGGGACCTCACGTGGCATGCATCATGGACGGCAATGGCAGGTGGGCGAAGGCCCGTGACCTGCCACGTACCTACGGCCACACCGCGGGTGAGGAGAACCTGGCGACGGTTGTCAGGGCGGCTGTGAAACGCGATGTGGGCTGGCTGACAGCGTTCGGGTTCAGCACCGAGAACTGGCGCCGCCCGCGCACCGAGGTGCGGCACATCATCGGTCTCCACGAGAAGCTCTTCGGCCGGGTCGCCGAGTTGAACGAGCTGAATGTCCGGATCCAGTGGATCGGTCGTCCGTTCGACTCTCCCGACGCCCGAACTCCTCGGTTCGTGCAGCGCGCGATCCACAAGGCAATCGCCGATACGGCGACGAACACGGGAATGACGCTGACGATCGCGTTCGACTACGGCAGTCGAACAGAGCTCGCCGGGGCCGCCCGCCGCATCGTTGCCGACGGCGTACCGGCGACGACCGAGAACTTCCAAGACCGTCTGTATCTGCCCGGGTTACCGGACGTCGATGTGCTGGTGCGAACATCCGGCGAAATGCGAATCTCCAACTTCTTGCTCTGGCAGATCGCCGGCACGACCGTGTATTTCACGGAGAAGGCCTGGCCGGACTTCGATGAGCACGAGCTCGACGCTGCGCTGGCTCTTCTCGCGGTGTCCTGAGGCCAGGATCAGGGAAGCGTGGCAGTGGCGAGGGTCAAGCCTCGATCGTTGACGACCGACACGGCTCGGACATCGGCGATGGTGTTCGCGATCGGCACTGCCCAGATCCCCGACCCTTCGGCACCGACCGGCCATGAAGCGACGTCGTGTGTTGTTCCGTCGGTGAGGTGCACGACACAGTGGTATCTGCCCTGATCGAGGTGAGCGACCGACATCGTCAACACGAGCTCACGTCCGGCGACCAACGACACCGAACCATGCTCGGAGCCGGCCGAATCGACGAGGTCGGCGTACCGCAACGACGGCTGTTGGCCGGTCGCCGGCTGTGTGACGCGTGTCGAGTTGTTCGAATCACGATGGACGAGGAGGCCGACCGACAACCCGACTGCGAACAACACGAGCGTCGCCGCGACGGACATCCATGGACGGACCGGGCTGCGTCGTCGACGCTGTTGGCGAACGGCGAGCGAGTCCATGACGCGTTGTTCGAACCCGACCGGAGGCTCGCCTTCGGGAGCGAGCAGGGTCAGCCGATCAGCGGCTGCCGACATCTGCTGCAGCTCGGTGGTACAGCGCTCGCACGTGGACGCATGTGTCATC
>JAYTRT010000581.1:0-3778 GCA_043746045.1 Actinomycetota bacterium
CAGATCGATGGGAGTGCGCGCGGCTCGCTTGCCGTTCTTCATCAGCAAGAGTGCACCGATGGCAGCAATCGGCGCGACCACCACGTTGATCCGGAACGACCAGCGCCACGAGTAGTTCGTCGTCAGGAAGCCGCCGAGCACGGGACCGAATGCAACCGCGGCGCCGGCCGCCGCACCCCACGCCGCGAAGGCCTTCGCCCGCTCACGTCCCTTGAACGTCGTGGACAGGATCGCCAACGTCGACGGCGTCATCAACGCCGCGCCGATCCCCTCGATCACGGCTTCACCGAGGATCAGGACACCGACCGAATGCGACACCGAGGCCAGCAGCGAACCGAGGCCGAACATCGTCGTACCGATGATGAACAGACGTCGATGGCCGTAGATGTCGCCGAGCCGACCGCCGATGATCAACAGCGTCGCGAACGTCAGAGAGTAACCGGTGATCACCCATTGCAGTGCAGGAACTGTCGTGTGCAGGTCGCGCAGGATGGTCGGTATCGAGACGTTGAGCACAGAGGTGTCGAGTGCGATCAGTACCACCGTGAGGATCAAGATGCCGAGCGTCAACCAGCGTCTCGGATCGAGCTCAGCAGCGACGTCGGGACCGGACTCGGCCTCGGCGGGGATTGGCTGACCGACACCGTCCATGTCTCTGTATGATACAGGTATATGGAAGAAGCACTCGGGCGCCTGGAGTCACAGATGGCTGTGCTCGGCCGTCGGATCGAGAACGCGCAGCGGCAGTCGACGAGCTATCAGAAGATGGATCGCGCGGCCTACCTGATCGCCAGGACGCTCGAACAGAAGGGGACCGCGAGCGTCAACGAACTGGCGCGCACGCTCGCGCTCGACGGATCGACGGTCACACGTCAGGTGGCTGCGATGGAAACGCGCGGCTTCGTTCAGCGCAAACCGCATCCTGACGACGGCAGGGCGTGGGTGATCAGCCTGACGACCGCCGGACGACGGGAGATGAACACGATCAGCGGAGCACGCCGGAAACGGTTCGCCGTGATCCTCGCTGCGTGGCAACCGGCCGACATCGAGCAACTCGTCACGATCCTGACCCGGTTCAACGAATCGCTCGGCCTCGCCGCCCTCGCGACGGATCAAGCCGCCGAAACCGACTCGCTTTCGTCTGACTCTGCTGCGGCGCAACTCCGTGGCCGACGATCCGATCACCGCCAGTCGGTGCTGCCACCTCGCCGCACACGCTGAGCCTCCGCCGGCTGCAACTCGCGCTGAAGCGCAGTACTTGGCGACTGAAACGACGGAATCGGTCGTCTGGAGCACCAGGTTCGAACTGCAGAACCGACGATCGATCAGCCTTGCGTCCCGTCTTGGCGGGTCACCAGTTTCAACGAGGGCGCGACCTTGGCACGCTCGGCAGCGGCCAGCGCCTCGTTGTGATGGCCGAGCCACACCTCGAGCGCCTCGGCCGTCATCGGGCGCGCGATCTGATAGCCCTGGGCATGGTCGCACCCGGCTTCACGAAGCCAGGCGAGAGCCGCTTCGTCTTCGACACCCTCGGCCGTCGACGACAGACCGAGGTTCCGGGCGAGGTCGATCGTCGAGCGAACGATCACCTGATCGGCCCCATTGTCGACCAGCTTGGTGATGAAGGACTGATCGATCTTGATCTCGTTGACCGGGAGATCCTGCAGATACGACAGCGACGAGTACCCGGTGCCGAAGTCGTCGATCGACAGCGCGACGCCCATGTCGTGCAGCTGCTCCAGGATCCGCCGCGCACGAACCGGGTCGGCCATGATCGAGCTCTCCGTGATCTCGAGCCGAAGGAGCCGGGCAGGAATGTCGAACCGGATCAGGTTGCTGGAAACCTCGTGGATGATGCCGCCGTCGTGCAAACTGCGCGCCGACAGGTTGACCGCGACGCTGAGCTCGTCACCCAGTGCTGCCCACTCGGCAGCCTGCCGTGAGGCAGTGGCGAGCACGAACGTGGTCAGTGGGCGGATCAGTCCGGTGTGCTCGGCAACGGGAACGAAATCGCTCGGAGGAATCACACCGAGCTGCGGGTGGACCCAGCGCACGAGCGCCTCGACCGCCGAGACCCGACCGGTGCGCAGGTCCAACTTGGGTTGGTAATACAACACGATCTCACCGTCGGCGATGGCCTTGCGCAGTTCACTGATCAGACCGAGCCGACGGGTGCTGTGGTGATCCTGTTCGGAGTCGTACAACTCGACGCCGCTCTGTCGACCCTTGGCCACGTACATCGCGATGTCGGCGCGCTTGATCAACACATCGCTGGTCTGCCCGTGGTCCGGGAACAGGGCCACGCCGATGCTCGCTTCGACCTCGAGATTGAACTCGTCGATGCGGAAAGGTTCGTCCAGCGCCTCGCCGATTCGAGCTGCAATCGCGAGCGCCTCCGTTTGGTTCGGTACCTGCATCAGCATCACTGCGAACTCGTCGCCACCAAGTCGGGCAACAGCGCTGTCCGGAGGCAGGATCTGCACGATGCGCGGACCGATCAGGCCGAGCAGAGCATCGCCGGCCTGGTGACCGAGCGTGTCGTTGACTTCCTTGAACCGGTCGAGGTCGATCAGCATCACGGCCGCCTTGTGAGCGCCCATCCGCGGTTGGGAGAGACGACGCTGGAGGCTGGCCTCGAAGCTGAGACGGTTCGGTAGGTCGGTGAGGGAATCGTGCAGCGCCTGATGTTCCTTCTCGGCCGAGATGGATGCGCTGCGGTACACCGCGAGTACGGGCAACAACAGCAGTGGCAGGAAGAACAGACTCTTGTCGGCGACGATGACGACGATCGGTGACAGCGCAAGGAGCACGCAGTCCGACACCGCTTCCTGGATGATCGTGTCACGCGCGACGCGCAGCACACGGTTGCCCGTGCTCAGTGCGATCGCCACGCCCACCATGCCGTTGTTGATCACGAAGTACGACAATCCGGCGGCCAGCACCGCAACACTCCATCGCCAGTTGCTGCCGACACTGCCCAATGCATCCTGCCCGGCGATCGCGACGAACACAAGGGCGGCGAGGCCCCACGCCGTCCAGTACTGAACGATGTTGAAGACCACTTTGACAAACCGCTTCTTGGCGAAGAAATCACCCAGGATCGAGGCTCCGGCCTGAGCAGCCATCGCCATCACCGGCCCGAAAACCAGGAAGGTCGCGAACGTGAACGTCGTGGATGCGACGATTTCTTTGATGCCGTTCGATCGGGCGACGACGATCGGCTTGATCTCGCACAGACAGATCATGCCGATGAACAGCAGCAACTCGACCCATCGACCGCTCACACGCTGCAGGCGCAGCATCCACGCGCACAGGCTGAACAGCGCCACGGCCACGATCGCGAGAGCAGCGACATAGCTGTTGAGGTAGATCTCGCGGGTTCGTTCGCTGCTCTCGGTCACTGTCCCTACCCGCTCTCCCGTCCGATTTCGACAGGCTGTGGCCGGGCTCCCGTCCGAGAAGCCCGGCCCCATTTTACCTCAGCCCCACTTCGCCCCAGCAGTGTGGTTCATCCACAGAGCAATCACCGACAACGCAGGAACGAAACGAACTACATACCTCAGTTTGAACAGTCTCATCATCTCACCTCCTAAACACCTTCAGACCCACCAAAACTTGTATCGGGTGAGCTGACGCGAACTTGAGGCAGTGAGTCTGCAGAGCAACGGACTACATCGACGCGAGACCCGGGAAGTACCCGTTGACATCGACGATCAACTGCGTCGCCTGACTCGAAAACAGGCACACCTTCCCACCATCACCGACCTTCGCGATCACC
>JAYTRT010000582.1:0-3775 GCA_043746045.1 Actinomycetota bacterium
ATGAACCGGGTCAGGGTGGCTGGGGCGTCGAGGAAGTCGAGCGCGTTGCGCGTCGGGGGTGTGTCGACGACCACGAGGTCGAACCGTTCGTCGCAATGCAATTGATACAGCTTCTCGGCGGCCATGTACTCCTGCGTGCCGGACAGCGCACCGGCGATGTTCCGGTAGAACGCGTTGGCCAGGATCCGCTCGGCGCGCTCGGGCGACGACGCGTGTTCGCGGACCAAGCCGTCGAACGTGGTCGCCGGATCGAGCATCATCGCCCACAGTTCGCCCTGCCCCGTATCGTCCAGAACAGGGCCGTCGCCGATCGAAACGTCGACCAACGTCGGATCGTTGGTCAGCCCGTCGGCCAGACCGAACGCGTCGGCCAGCCGGCGGGCCGGGTCGATGGTCACGACGACGACCCGCTTGCCGATCGACGCTGCGTACACCGCCATCGCCGCCGCTGTTGTCGTCTTACCGACACCGCCCGAGCCACAGCTGACGACGATCTCGGCCGTGTCGATGATGTTGTCCAGCGAACTCATTCGGGCAGCCCGGCGATCTGGTCGAGCAGCGCTGCCGCCAGCGTCGGCAGATCCTTGGCGGAGATACCGGCGACGGGCAGTTGCGGCAGCATCATCTGGTCGAGAGCCAGATCGTTGCTCAGCCGGGCCAGTTCGGCTCGCTGTGCGGCGCGCCGGTGGTTGCGGAAATCTGCCGCCAGGCGCAGATCGGCCGATGCACCAACGGCGTCGACCACGGCGATGGGGTCGCCGGCATCCACACCGTTGACAACGACGGGCGCCAATTGCACGCCGACCTTTTCCTCGACGGCGTACGCGGTCTCGATCAACTCGTTGATCGGGGTGGTTTCGGGCAGGGTGACGAGCACGATCTGGCAACGATCGCAATCGGCGAACATGTCGAGCACCTCCTGCGCCTGGGTGCGGATCGGACCGCTGCGCACCGTGTCCATCAGGCCCCTCGCCGATAACAGGAACGTGATCGCATGGCCCGCCGCCGGACCGTCGACGACGATCAGATCATGGGTCTCCAACCGTTCGAGTTGCTTCAGCTTGCCGAGTACCACGATGTCGTCGATTCCAGGCGCCGCAGTGGCCACGACGTCGATGATTCCGCTCGTCGAGAGTCGTTTCGAGACGCGCTTGAGGCCGTGCGCGTCGAGGTAGTCGGCGAGTGCCTCGGGCGCGGTGATCGTCATCACTTCGACCGTGGTGTCGGCCAGCAGATCGGCGAGGACCGGCTTGCCCTCCAGTTCGACGGCGAGCACCCGAAGTCCGGCGTGAGCTGCCGCGTGGGCAAGTACAGCCGTTACCGTTGTCTTGCCGACGCCGCCCTTTCCGGCCACGATGACCAGCCGGGCCGCGCCAAAGAACTGCATTGTTTCCACGAATCCAACGCCCTCCGGAGGCTCTCTTGCGCAGACTAGCGATGATCGTGTTGGCCGCCGCGGCCGGGTTGGCCGGTCTCGGCCTGCTCAGCCGTCCGGCCGAGGCGAGCGCGCCCCCGGGCAGTACCTCGACGGCTGCGAACACGAACAACGCCAAGGACCTTGCCCCGGTCAATGTGATCCAGGTCAGCGGACTGATCGACGAGATCCTGATCGACAAGATCACGACCTCGCTGCACGATGCCGAGAGCGACGGTTCGCAGGCTGTCGTGCTGCAGATCAACTCACAGGGCTCGGTCGTCAGCCGTGATCGGCTGGCCCACCTGGTCGAAGTCCTCCGCGATTCGACACTGCCGATCGGGATCTGGGTCGGTCCATCCGGTGCCAGTCTGACGGGGACCGCCGGCCAGCTGATGGCTGTGGCCGACGCCACGGGTATGGCCCCCGGAGCGACCATCGGCGACTTCGGGACGCCGCTCACGGTGACCGGGGTGAACATCGATTTCGGTGCCGCCACGGACCGGTTGCGCGATCACACGATGGGTTTCCAGGAGGCCCGGACCACGGGCGCGCTGAAGCTCCACACGACCGACGAGGGTGTGCCGGCGATCAAGAACATGGTTCTCGGGATGAACGGTCTGCTCGCCCGCAACCACACGTTGACCACCATCAGCGTCACTCGCGCCGACGACGGCAGCACGCAGAACAACCTCACGCTGGTGCGGTTCTTCAAGCTCGGTCTGCTCAACCAGTTGTTGCACACGGCCAGCAGTCCTGCCGTTGCCTACTTGCTGTTCATCGTCGGGATGGCGCTCCTGATCTTCGAGTTCTACACGGCCGGTGTCGGGGTGGCGGGGGTGGTCGGTGCGGCGTGCATCATCCTGTCCGCGTACGGCCTCGGATCGCTGCCGACCCGCGGTTGGGCCGTGGCTGCGTTGATCCTCTCGATGTTCGCGTTCGCGATCGATGTCCAGGTCGGCATTCCGCGCTTCTGGACGGGCGTCGGCATCACGCTGTTCGCGACCGGGTCGTGGTTCCTCTACCGCGACGTGCTCGGGGCCGACCTACGACCATCGTGGATCACCCTGATTGCCGGCATCGGCGGCATCGTGCTGACGTTCGTCGTCGGGATGCCGTCGATGGTCCGAACCCGGTTCGCGACGCCGACGGTCGGCCGTGAGTGGATGATCGGCGAGATGGGCACGGCGCTGGCCGACATCGGGCCCGAGGGCATTGCCGAGGTCTCGGGTGCACGGTGGCGGGCCCGCACCAACCGGTCGACGCCGATCAGCGCCGGTCAGATCCTGCGTGTTGTCGCGATCGACGGCGTGACCCTGGAGGTCGAGCCCGAAGAGGGCGGCGCCAAGGACTACCGCGAAATGCGCAAGAAGCGCGGTGCCGGAGACCAGCCCGACCCCGACCCCGACCTCGAGCCCGGCCTGGCCTGAGGCGACGGCGCGTCAGGGCCGAGTCGCGGTCACGATCCAGACGTTGCCGGTGAAGGTCACGGCCCCGTCGGCGTCGAGGTGGTCGGCGAGGGCCACGCGCACGGCGTCCTCGGCGAGCGCGAACGTGGCCTCGTCGATCTGGTCGCGCAGCAGTTGGGCGACCCGGGTGCCCATTGCCTGGGCCAGTGCAGCATCGACTCCGGCGCCTCCGCCCATCACCGTCGGCGCCGAGAACGGGGAGACGCGCACATCGGTCCATCCGGCATCGACGAGGATTCGTTCGATCCGACCGGCGTCCTGGAACGCGAACGGTCCCGGAGCATCTGGCGGCGGCAGCTCGAGATCGGTTGCGAAGCTGCGCAGGATGCGCGCCGGGAGGGCGATCCACTCGTTGGCCGCTTCGCTCTGCCAGCACACGAACGCCAGACGACCCCCCGGTCGGACCGCCTCGGCGATGTTCGCGAATGCGGCCACAGGATCGACGAAGAACATCACGCCGAATCGCGAGTAGACGGCGTCGTACAGGTCGGCCTGCAGCATGTCGGCGGTCTGCGCGTCGGCGATGGCGAGTGAGATCTGGCGGATCTCGCTCGTTCGCACTCGTGCGGCGTCGATCATGGTCGGCGAGATGTCGCAGCCGACGACAGAACCCGTGGTCCCGACGCTGTCGGCGAGGTTGAGCGTCGATGTACCGGTGCCGCATCCGATGTCGAGGATGTGTTCGCCCGGCTGGGCATCGAGGACTCGGCGCGACTCGGCCCCGAACGCTGCAAGCATCTGGTCGAACTGGTTCTGCTCGTGAACCCAGTGCGGGCCACCGACTTCGGTCCAGTAGCGAGCCATCTGGGCATTGGCGTGCTCATCGGTCACCAACTCAGTGTGTCACCGGCGCAGCGGAGAAGAAAGCCGACGACCAATTGTGCTGCGGCGC
>JAYTRT010000583.1:0-11573 GCA_043746045.1 Actinomycetota bacterium
GTGGGGGGCGCCGTCATCAACGGAGCCGCAGGCGGTGTCCGCGGCGCTGCCAGCGGCGCCGCACACGGGCTCAATTCTGGCTCGCGATCCACCACAACGGCTGCGCTGACTCTCGCCGCTGTTGGCGCCACCGGACTCGTCGACTGGCCGATCATCATCTTCGTCGGCGGCACCGGACTCCTCCTGCGCCAGTTCACCAACCGGCCACCAGCAACCCCGGCGATCGCCACCCCGACTCAGGCAACGGCGCCCGTCGTCGCCCCGACGCTCGAGGCCGTCGCAACGCCCAAGGCGGCCACAACGCCCAAGGTGGTCAAATCGACTCCGAAGGCCAAGCCAGCGACGCCGAAGGCCAAGCCAGCGAAACCGAGACCCCGCGGCTGAGGCGATCCGGCGCTGCGCACCCTGCTGCAGAACGAGCAGTGCAGTCGAAACGGCGTGGACATCGTCGTGGTCTGATCGAGGCGCGGGTCGGGTATCCGTGCCGCTCAGTGGATGTCTCGGCGATGGGCTCGACGCCAAAAGAGAATCGCGGCGCAAAGCAACGGCGCCCGGCGTTGCCGCGCCAGATGATCGCAGAGGTGATCGGTACGTTCTTCTTGACGTTGGCAGGAGCGGGTATCGAAATCGTCGACGTGTTGCACCCCGGCCACATCGACAGGACGATCAAAGCAATTGTGCCGGCGTCAGTCGTCGTTGCGATGATCTTCTCGCTTGGTGATGTCTCCGGTGCTCATCTCAACCCGGCTGTCACTGGAATGTTCGCGGTCCGCGGCGACTTCGAATGGAAACGTGTCCCGGCCTATTGGGCGGCGCAGGTCGCAGGCGCAACGCTCGCCGCAGCGACCTTGCGAGCTCTGTTCGGTACGGTTCGATCCGTCGGCACCAGTGAGATCCACCTCACCGCGTGGCGGGCCTACGTCATCGAGGCGATTCTCACCACGCTGCTCATCATCGTGATTCTGAACACAGCGCACGAGCATTCGATCATCGGCAGCGGCGCCGCGATCGCGGTCGGAGCGACGCTCGTCGCGTGCGGAATGCTGGGCGGCGAATTGACCACCGCATCACTCAACCCGGCGCGTTCACTCGGATCGGCGCTCATATCGGGCAACTTCAAGAACCTGTGGGTCTTCGTCGCCGGCCCGTTCACCGGCGCGGTCGTCGGTCTGAGTCTCGTCACGGTGATACGACCGCGCTCGAACGAAGACGAGCACACAGCAGCACAGTGACGTTCGTGCTGTTGTCGAAACTTCACCGAGAATCGAGGGGCGCTGTGGTGCGAGGTCCGGGTCTCGGCGATGCGTTCTCGCCCGACGACGCCACAGAGGACGTCGCGACATAGATCGCTGACGGATTGCCGGGCGACCAACCCGGCAACGGGTCGATGCAGTCGATCTGGACAAAGCCGCAACTCTCCCAGAACGCTCGGGTCGCAACATACGGTTCATAGCCAGCCGAGGCATCGAGTGTCTTCACCTCGATCACGTCGACCCCTGCCTCGGCCAGCTGGCCAGACGCCATCACGACCAACCGCCTTCCGATGCCTCGGCGACGGTGGACAGGATCGATCGCCGCGAACGTGATCTCCGCACTCTTCGTGTATCGCTGTTCGGCCACGAGAACTCCGACAATCTCTCGATTCGTCTCGGCCACCCAGAAACGATGCTTCTGGACCGCTGCGGCGAGTTCATCATGCGTGTCCGGACTGAAGTAGTCAGGCAACCGTTGAAGAATCGAAACACAATCCTCCGTGTCGTCGACTTCGCCTCGACGAATCTCGCTCATACCGCTCAAGACTGCCCGCTCCTTGCATCGCGTCCCTCATCGGCGCACGATGCGCTCATGACGCAAGTGGTCGATCATCCCGACATCATCGAGACAGTTGTTGCCAGGCGCCGGACCCGTTGGATGGGGGCAGTCGGAGTCGTTGCGCTCGTTGCGATCTCGTCTGGCTGGATCGGCCTTCGCGTCGGGCAAAATCATCGGCCGGCGGTGCGCTGGCACACCGGTTTCGCCAGCTCGATGCCTGAGCAGATTGCTGCCGAGGCCGATGGGCTCGCTTTTCGAATACCGATCGACGTCGCCTGGTTTGATAGCAAGGGCTCGTACCACGACGGCGGGCGCCCCTCCTGCGTGTCCGAGATCGGCCACATCGACCGCGTCCGCTTCGCAGAGACCGAAGTGGATGTGCGTGGCTTTCGCAGCCATCAGGTTGTCGCCGTTTCGTGCGCGGCATAGGCGAAGCGACCCGTCCCAGCGCGATCCGGAGTTCGCGAATCACGGTTTGCTGCTCGAAGAGAACGCACGAGTCCTGGGTGATCGGGTCGAGGACCGGCCGAAGATGCTTGAAAAGCTGCCAGACCCGCAGCACGTCAGCGCAGGACCGGTAGCGAGATCGGGCCAACGTTCCGGCGAACTCGTCGGCCCGTGCGCCTCAGCCCGTTCGATAGACCGACACGTGCGCCCGACTGTGGGCGCCGAACGGTTGGCGACGCCAGTCGGCAAACCGGTCGGTCAGCCGAAGTCCGGCGATGCGCGCCATGAGGTCCATCTCGCCGGGCGTGATCAGTCGACAGACGATCGGCGACATGGTGATTCCATCTGTCGCCAGACGGACATGGTTCTCCTCCAGGAGCTGAGTCACCGGGTCGTAACGGGCGACATCGAGCACGATTTCATCCATGCCCACGCGTTCGGCGCGGACGTACCCCGGTCGGTCCGGCGCGATCCATGCGCTCGGCAGCGCTGTTTCGACGACGAAGCATCCACCATCGTCGAGGTGTCGGGCTGCGTTCTCGAAACACCTGACCTGATCCTCGGCGGTCAACAGGTTGAAGATCGTGTTGAAGACCAGATACACGACCCCGTATCGACGACCCATCGCGACGACTGACATGTCACCGATCGCAACATTCAACGCGGCGCTACCGGGTTTGGTGCGCAGTCGCTCGACCATCGCTGACGACAACTCGATGCCGTCGACTCGCACGCCGAGCGCAGTGAGTGGCAACGCGATTCGTCCTGTACCGATTGCAAACTCGAGCGCTGGACCGCCATGCGCCACTTCGGCGAGGAACGCTGCGGCATCGCCCTCGTCGCCGCGTTCATGATCGTCGTATCGAACTGCGACGTCGGGTCCGAAGCTCGTCACGGGATCGAAACCATGCATGCGGCACTCTCGCAGGGTTCGCTCGAGAGAAACCACCGAGTTCGCCCGCGATAGCTGGGCATTGCAGCTGTCGCATTCGTTGTATCGTCCGCGACGTGCCGGATCAGATCTTCGCTGACCCACGGCTCGCACTGATCTACGACGAAATCGAGGGTGCCCGCGCGGACCTCGATCACTATGAAGACATCCTCGATGAGGTCGCCGCCCGGAGTGTCCTCGACGTCGGTTGTGGCACCGGCATTCTCGGATGCCGCCTCGCGGGTCGCGGCATCACCGTGGTCGGAGTCGATCCAGCGCAAGCATCGCTCACCGTCGCCCGAGCGAGGCCGAACGCCGATCGGATCAGCTGGATCCTCGGAGACGCGACCATGCTTCCTCCACTCATCGTCGATGCGGTGACGATGACCGGCAATGTCGCGCAGATCTTCGTGCGCGACGCTGCGTGGCACGCAACGTTGTCCGGGATTCGACAGGTCCTTCGTCCCGACGGCCATCTCGTGTTCGAAACACGCGATCCGTCGTTTCACGGTTGGGATGAGTGGACGCGTGACAGGTCCATCGCCGTCATCGAGACCGTCGCTGGCCGCGTCGAACACTGGGTCGACGTCACACACGTGGCGCTTCCGCTCGTCGCATTTCGCCACACCTTTCACTTCCTCGACAACGGTGACATCGTCACGTCTGACTCGACGCTGCGGTTCCGCACCCGTGATGAGATCACCACGGCCTTGGCCCTGCATGGATTCATCGTCGACGATGTCCGCGACGCTCCGGACCGACCTGACCGAGAGTTCGTCTTCATCGCTCGGGCCGTGTAGCCATCGCCACGTGCACATCTGGTTGCAACCGCCCACGTGAGCCGCGCGCTGGCGACGTGGCGTTGTCGTACTGTCTGGCGATGGCCCTCCAATTCGACGTGGGTCGCCGCGCGGTGGTCGGGACGTCGGCAGACGCTTCGTCATCGGGTTGCTGATGGGGAAGTTGTCTGGATTGCGGGTGTGGCTGTCGGGTCCCGGCCGGCTGGTGCGTTCGCCGTGGATTGCGATTCCGCTGTTCCTGATCGCCGGCCTCGGTGGTCCTCTGCTCGTCCTCGATCAGTCTGTGATCCAGGCGGCCGGGAATGCGTCGTTGGCCACAGACTTGGAGGTCTGTCCGTTCAACGTCGGTCTCAGCGTCGTTCGTGACGTCCCGGTTCCTGGTGCTGTCGGCGTGCCCGGACAGCCGGCTCCGCGAACTCTCGATCAGGTGACGGCAGCTCTGGACAAGGTGGTCGGGGCGTCAGCCGAGGATCGTGTGATCACGCTGTTCGGAGGCACCGTCAGTCTGGTCGATCCGGCGACGGGCAAGAAGGTTCCGGTTCAACTGATCAGCCGGACGAACGCTGCGGCGCACGTTGTTCCCGCGAATGCTCCTGGTTCGAGCGGTTTGCTGGTGCAGAAGATGGTGTTGCCACAACTGGGCGTCGATCATCCGGTGCCGGTACAGCTGGTCGACGGCAACCACACCGTGTCACTGCCGATCGTTGCGGTGATCACCGACCTGTCCTCGGGCGTCGATCCGAGTTACTGGTGTTCGTTGAACCCGCAGATCTACGGAAGTGACCGCGGCAGTGACCGCGTGAGCGAGGCACCGCTGGCGATCGTCGATCAGGCCAACCTTCTCGCTGTTGTGTCGCAGTTGCATCACACGACGATCACCGCTGCGTGGGAGTACCCGCCCTCGCCTGCCAACTGGAACATCGCGACCGCGACCCGCACGTTGGCGAGGTACCGCGCAATCGGCAAGGACGGAGCGAATCCCGACGGGCAGATCGTCACCGAGATCGGCGAGGGACCGACGCCGACGTCGGACCAGACGAACACGTTGGGCACTGCTCGGCAACAGCAGACCGCAGCGCAGGGTGCGATACGTCCGTTCACGTCTGGGGCGTTGCTGACCCTGTTGATCGCCCTGGCGATCTGCGCCGCGAGTTGGCTCGAAGTCGGCAGGCCGAGCAGGCGGACGCTGGTACGTCACGGTCTCGGGGTGCCGGGCGTTGCGCTGAAGAGCGTGCTCGAACTGTTCCCGCCGGTCGTGGGTGGCTTTGTTCTGGGTGTCGTGGGCAGCTGGTTGGTTGCCCGGTGGAAGCTCCCAGGCGACGCCCACTCGTGGCTCACTGGTGTGAGCACGACGGACCGGATCGTCGTTGGCTTGGTCGTGCCGCTCGTGGTGATCGTGGCAGCCTCGATCATCGATGCTGTCGGGGTGGTGCGGCCCCGTGCGCAGCGCAGAGTGTGGTTGTTCCCGGCCGGACTGTTCGCAGCGGTCGTTGCCGCCGGGTTCTCCATCTACACGTACCACCAGCGTGTCGAGACGAGTCGGCTTCACCACAGTCTGTTGGGCAGCGACATACTGTCAGCGGTTGCAGCGGTGGCCGTTACTGCGGTGATCTCGGTGGTGCTGGTGCGCATGTTCATCTCCGCGCCGGCCAGCCGCCTCGCTGATCGACTTTCGTCGAGCATCTGGTTGGCATGGCGCAGAGTCTGCAGCGATCGTTCGATTCGGACGACCCTCGCGGGTGTGGCCCTGGCGATGGCGATGCTGTACTTCGTCAGCGCGAACATCTCGGCCGTCGCCCAATCCGCTGAGACGAGACGAACGATCCAGGTCGGCGCGGCCAACGCATACGTGCTCAGTGAGCCACCGACACCTGCAGCGCTCGCGAGGCTGCCGATCGGGGTGACGGTCGTGACGAAGCTGCCGGAGTCCTCTGTGCTCACCGTCGGCAAAGCGCCGCTGGTGGTCCTCGGCGTCGACCCGTCCACGTTCAGCCAGCAGGCGTACTGGCGCGACACCTTCAGCGACGACTCGCTCCAGCACCTGCTCGCCAAGCTCGACGACCCCTCAGACCCCCTCGCGGCGATCGTGGTCGGCAATGACGTTCCCTCGCGCTTCCAAGCAACGCTTCCTGGCGAAAGCGGCGACGTTGCACTGCACCTGCACACGGTTGGTCACGCGCGGTTCTTCCCCGGCGAGGACACGGTCGGTCAACGGTCACTTGTGATCGTCAACAGAGCCACGCTCCTCGGTGCTGGCATCACCACCGGCGTCCAGCTCTGGTCTGCATCGTCGAAGCTCGTGACAGTGGAGCAACTGACGGCGGACGGTTTCGCGGTCACGCGGACCGACCGTGCATCAGCCGAGCCACTCGACGGTGTGCAGGCAACGACCGCGGCGCTCAGCGACGGGCGCCGGATCAGCATCGTGGCATTGCTGGCGGCCGTCCTCGCTTCGTTCGCGTGGACCGCATCCCGTCATCGCAAGAACGCCCGCGAACTGCGCCTGATCCAGATGATGGGACTGAGTCGGCGGGGTCTCGTGATCGTCGTGGTGCTCCAAGGACTGATCGCGGGCGCCTTGATCCTTTTGACGGCCCTCGTCGCGGGCGAAGTGGCCAATCGGCTCCTCCCGGGCTTCGTCGATCAGAGCCCGTTCGTCGACCCACCGACCGAACGCGTCTTTGTTGCAGCGCCGTGGCTGCTCGGAGGGGCAGGCCTGATGATCGTGCTGGCCGGTTCGGCCGCAGTGACGTGGTCGCGCATCGCGCGAAATCGTGGCTACGAGGAGTTGGTTCGCGATGGCTGAAGCGGTCAGCGAAATGGCAATCGAGTGCAGCGGTGTCGTGCAGATCTACGCCACCGCTGCAGGGCCGACCATGGCTCTTCGCGGCATCGATCTGTCGATCGAGCGCGGGACGCTGGTGGCTCTCCGCGGGCCGTCGGGCTCGGGCAAGTCGACGCTGCTGCGCCTCCTCGCCGGCGCCGAGGTTCAGAGCGCGGGCGCTGTGTCGATCCTCGGCGTTCCGGTGCTCGCGCTCGAAGGACGAGATCGCGCCCGATTCCTCCGCCACCGGATCTCCTACATCTTCCAGCACGCTCCCGACAACCTCGTCCTCGAACTCTCGACCGCGGAGAACCTCGCGCTCGCTGCCCGGCTGCGAGGGGCCGAGCCGCGAGCCTTCGACGACGAGATCGAGTCCATGCCGCTGCTCGCCGGCACCTCGACCCTGTCGCCTCACTCGCTCTCACTCGGCCAGCAGCAATGCCTCTCATTCCTGATGGCGACCGTCGGCGGGCCCGAACTGGTCATCGCCGACGAACCCTCCGCACAGATGGACGACGCAGAGGCCGCAGCACTCCTCGCAGCGATGCGAGCCGCAGCGTCGAAGGGGATCACGAGCATCTTCGCAACCCATGATCCGCTGTTCCTGTCCGCCGTCGACCGGATGATCGAGATGCGCGCCGGCAGGATCGTTGCCGAACGAGATGGAACTGGACCGACCGTCTCCCGCGTCGACGCCGGCGGCTGGGTGCCGCTGCCGAACGACTTCGGCGCACGACTCCCCGACCGAGTCGTCACGACGCAATGGACCGACGACCACTACGAGGTCCGACCCGTATGACCGTCCTCCTCGAAGCCAAGGGGGCCCGGACCGAATTCTCGGGTAAGGCAGCCGTTGGTCCCGTCAGCGTGATCGTTCACAGCGGCGACGTGTGCCTGATCACCGGTCCAGCCCGCTCAGGCAAATCAGTGCTCCTCGGCATGCTCGCCGGCCTCTACCCACTCAGCGCTGGCTCGATCCTCGGGCCACCCCACTCGGCCACACGAATCCCGCACGCGCTCGTGCCACAGTCGATTGCTCTCGTCGAGGGCCTCACGATGGGCGAGAACATCCTCCTCTCGAGCCGCCTGAAACTTTCGCCGGAACCACCGCAGGACTGGACCGACGAGGTGATCGGGAAGCTGGGCCTCGCCCATCTCCTGCAGCGGGCACCGCGCGAAGCGTCGTACGGGGAATGTCACCGAGTGATGCTCGCCCGAAGCCTCTGCACCCAACCGTCGGTCCTCTTCGTCGACGAGCCCTTCGCGCACCAGGATCCCGAAATGTGCGACAGCATCATCGAACTGCTTCGTCTTCACGCGAACAGAGCCGACGACGCTTGCTGCGCCGTTGCGTGTCGACGGTACGACTCGGCGCTGTGGGGCAAACCCGCAGACGTGACGCTCGTCGTGTGACCGGCGGATCAACACTGGACGTGTTGTCGCGGCGCGCTACTGAACCAGTGCGGCCGAGAAGATGACGATGTCACTGCCGTGAGCCGAGTCGATCTGGAAGCCGTAGCAGCCGGCGGCGGTGAACGAGCTGGAGGTCGGGATCCCGTACCAGCCCCCGTCGAGTGACTGCGTGGTCACTCCGTTCTTCGACATCGATGCCGCGGTTGACGGGTCGAGGACGAGGTCATTGGCAGGAGCATTGTCACCGACAGCGAACGTCACGGTGCCACCTCCGTCGAGTTGTCGTCCGCGGATCAGGACGGGGCCGGCGAGGTTGATCGGCATCGCCCAGAGGACCTTCGCTGTCCCCTTTCCATCGGATGAGTTTCCGAAGTCGAGCGTGCCAGCAGGATCGAGTCCGACGGGTCGGGCGGTGCCTCTCCCGGCCATCGGGCCGAGATCTTTCGAGAGCGTCGCGAAGTCCGTCGTGACCGGGCAGGCGGCGCCCGCCGGCAGTGCCGGCAGCACGATCGGGCGGGCGCGGAGCGTGGCTTCGTCGGGGATGACTTCGACGGGCATCGTGACGACCGTGCTCGCGGCGGTGGTGGGGGTCTCGCCGGACGTATCCGGACCTTCGCTGATCGGCACAGCGTCATAGGGAGTGTGATTGCCCACGATCGTCGTACCGTTGGGGTCGCCGAAGGCCGATTCGCCCCCGACCCCGCCCGTCGTGGGGATCGCGAACTCGGGGAGCAGCGTGCGGTGCAACACAGCCCCGGACGCGTCGAGGTAGGCAATGCTCACGGCGTCGAGGCCGTCCGGGATCGGGGCAACGAACGCCGAACCACCGGTCCACGTGTAGACCGGGAGGCGAATGGTCACGCTGTCGGAGAGCTCGACTCGGATCTGTTCGACGGTCGACGGGGCGACGCCGTACACCAGCACGCCGCCGAGAACGCCCGACACACTGAGCTGCAGGCCCGCGTCGACGGATGCCGATGGGTCAGCGAGCCCGAATCCTCCGCCACCGTCCGAGCCGTCGACCGACACCAACATCGACATCGGTGGCGCTGTCGTCACCTGCGCCGACCATGCTCGTCCGCTGATCGTTCCTCGGAGCTGCAGCAACGACGGGGGTGGTTTGTACGGGCTCGAGCCGCCGAGACCGCGCGGTGCGAGCCGGCGGACGCTGACCGTTGACAACGCATCGGCCAAGCCGATCTCTTCGGCCCGATGGTCGCCGGAGTCGAAGGCGGTGATCGACGCTCTGAGAGAATCGGTCTCGTGCCACTGGATCCGACTCGACGTACCGGACCCGTCGTGAGCGCGGACTCGGACCGGGACGGTTGAATCGAGCGGCGAGTCGGGCGGGACGATGGCCGAGTCCAACCTGATCGAGTACTGCACACCGGCCGGCGAGGTGACCATTGCCGACCAGTTCCACGATGTCCCGCGACCCATCCCCGGAATCGATGTACCACCGCCAGCGCTGACCAGCGACCAGCCCGGTGGGATGGTCGACATGTCGAAGATCGTGTACGGGCCGCCGCTCTTGGTCGGCCACGCAGGCGCACCGGTGAGCCACCGGTCCAGGTCGATCGAGTGCGGATCCTCGATGATCGCGTTCGCTCGCGGGACGGGCACCACGACGCTCGATGGAGTGTCGGCGGTGGAAGCCAGCACGCTCGATGCGGCGGCCGACACTTCACTGTCCGGCGTCGCCTCGGCCTGCGTCTCGTTGGTCGGCGTCTCGTTGATCGGGTTCAACGTGTGGGGCCGATCGTGGTCGGTCGACACAATGAGGCCGGCGACGAGCGCGGCAACAGCAACGAACGCCACCGCAGCCACCGCAGCCCGGCGGCGCGGATTGCGAGGTGCGCGACCGGGTGTGACTCTCGCTCCGCTCCCGTGGAATTCGCGCAGAGCGTCATCGATCTCGACACGTCGAGCGACGTCCTCGACGAGCATCGCCGCGGCGCGCTGGCCGAGAAAGTCGATGTCGTTCATGACTGCACCTCCGATGTCAACGTGCGCGCCAATGTCGCCCGTCCTTTGGCCAATGACGCCTTGACAGTTCCTTCGGCGATCCCGAGCACTCGGGCGACGTCGACCACCGACAGGTCCTCGAGATAGTGCAGTACGACCGCTGCGCGCTGACGATCCGGCAGCTCTCGCACCGCCGACCACCAACCATCGACCACCGGATCACCGCACGAACCAGCGCCCTCCGCCGACCTCGTCGTCGTGACCGAACGTCGGCGACGCGCCGACCGTTCGACGTCGCGTGCCAGATTGATCAACACCCTCCTCGCCCACGCTCCCGGACGATCGAGGCGCGACACCTTCGACCACGACCGATGGCAGCGCAACAACGTCTCCTGGGCAAGATCGCAGGCCGTCTCGTGACTGCCCGTCAAACCACGCCCGATCGCAACGAGACGCGGGTACTCGATACGGAAGAACGCATCGAAGTCCCCCAGATCGGTTGCCGCCATCATCACATCCTGCACACGTCCCGACCACCGCCGAGGTTTACCGGCCCGGTCAGAAGTGACAGTTTCAGCCACCCGTGAGAATGCGCTCACTCTCGGATTCGGCGAAGCTCCCACGCGTCCTCGGCGCCGAGAGCCACGATCTCAATCGCCAACGAGGCCGAGCTCGGCCCAAAGGGTGTCGTCGCCGACGATGACGCCGATCTCGGTGAGGAACGTCGTGAGTTTGCCGAGCCCGGCGATGACGTTGGCTCGGTAGTGCGGACTGTCAGCCACGGTACGTGCGGCGCCAGCAATGCCGAGGTGGTCGAAGACGTCGGGATTCAGGCTGAGCGACGCCACCTCGGCGACCAGGATCGGCGCGGCATCTCGCACGATCGCCTGATCCGCCGTGTCCAGTGTCGGCCACACCTCGGCCAGGTATGACTTCGCGAAGCTCACGTGACGAGCCTCTTCGACGACGTGCAGGCGGGCGATCTGCCGCGACACCGTGTGCACCCGTTCGTCCTTCATCGTGGACCGGTTGACATAGTCGAGGAACTCCTCGATGGCAAGGATCAACAGGTACGACAGGGCGCGGCCGCTGCTCGTCTCGTCGACGACGACCGGTCGTTGCGGCGCATACGACGGCGTCCCTGCGCGCCGCAGGAACTCACCGAACATCGCCGAGTGGCGACACTCGTCGGCGACCTCGATCAGCAGGTATCGGTGGATCGGGTCGGTGACTTCGATCGTGGTCAGATGACGGAGCACAACCTGCATCAACGCGTTCTCGAACCAGATCCCCGATGCGTATGTCGCGGCCGCCTCGTGACGGCTGTATGTGATCCGGTCGAGCTCGCTCATCGCTTCCCATGCCGGTGTCCCGTACAACG
>JAYTRT010000584.1:0-11573 GCA_043746045.1 Actinomycetota bacterium
AGTGCGTATGGACACCGGCCGGCGCGACCAGTACGACGGAGGGTTCTGTTGTGGATACCCGGACTATCAACGGAGACGTTCAGCATCTCTTCGTTCGCACCTGTCCGGGAACGCTCGATTTGATCTGGGTATCGAAGCCTTCGGTGAAGGGTCTGTCCGCGCTGGTCACGAGTCAAGCGAAGGCTCTCGTGCCGAAGCCCTCGTTCGGATCGGCGCCTCGCGCGGACACCGGCGTCGTCAATGTGGACATGTGGTTGTGGACGGATCCGGATGACTACCGCACGGTCTCGACCGGTAAGGCGTGGGTGCCGACGCCGACCGGGTCGATCTGGGCTCAGGCGACGGCGAGGCCGTTGCACTTGGTGTTCACGCCGGGCGAGCCCGGGTCGGCGCCGTTTGCGTGCGATGGGCCCGGGCAACCGTGGGAGGCCGCGTTCGGGGAGGATGCGAAGTCGGCGTGCACGTATCGGTATCTGCATTCGTCAGAGATCTCGGAATCGGGGACGTTCTCAGCGCAATGGTCGATCGTGTGGTCGATCGCGTGGACGTCGAATGTCTCGGTCGGTGAGACGCTTCCGGCGTATGTGACGACTGCATCGCAAGAGATCACCGTCAAGGAGATACAGGCTGTCGTCGTCGGCTGAATGCTGTGGGTTGACCGGGCCGACGTTTGCGGCGAGAATCTGTAGTCACATTTTATTTTCCACTTCGGGTGGCCTGAGAGCACTCAGTAGATCGTGGGCGATGAACAGCAGCGAGGAGAGTCGATGCGACTCAGAATGTCCGGCGTCTTCCTGTTCGTGATGGCGTTGGTGTCGGCGTGTTCGACTGACTCCAAGAGCACCGATCTTCAGCTCGACTCAGTCCAAGAGACGACGACACCGACGACCCACGTCGCGTCGAGCACGACCCACTCGACGTCGACCAGCACGACGACGATGGCAGTGACGAACGTCGGTACCGCCGGACCACCATCGACCGTACCGGTGACGATTTCCGGCGCAGCATCCTCCTCCGCCCCGCCTCCGGTACAGACGACCAATCGTCCGGCGCCGCCGCCAACCGCGACAGAGTCGACCGAAACCGCTCCGTCCATCGCGCTCTCTCCCGAAGAGGTGGTGAAGGCGGAATACCAGATAGCGCGACGGGCGGCGGAGCGGTGCAACTACGACCCCTATGGATGTGACTACTCGGCGATTTCCGTAGGCGGCTCGCCAATGGATCTGCAGATGCATGCAATTGTGAAGGTCCGCACAGCGAACAATTTGAGAGCAGTCGAAGGCAAGGGAGATGTCCAGCTACGCATCGACAGCATTCATTTCGAGGGTAAGTCAGCTTTTGTGTCGATCTGTGCCTACGACACGATCGTTATCTATGACGTGGCCGACCCGAGCAATCCCGCAGACGACATCATCTACAACGGAGACAAAGATTCCTACTTGGTCCGTTGGGAGATGCGCAAGGTCGACGCGACGTGGCTGCTCTACGAGGGCAAACAGACCCAACGCCTCGACGAGGGAGACCTATGCGGTTTCTGACGCCAGTTTTGGCGGTGGTTTTCATTCTCGCCGAACCCGGTGCAGCACGAGCTGCGGGGAGCACTGACGGCGGTGGTCCGCCCGACCAGCCAGCGGTGATTTCTGTCGGGGTGCAGTACGGGATGGCGCCGTCGGGGGTGGCTGGCAAGGATTCGCATCAGTGTTCCTGGACGCCGGCTGGTGCGGCGAGTACGACCGAGGGCGCAGTGGTCGACATACGGGTGGTCGATGGTGCGGTGCAGCACTTGTTCGTGCGGTCGTGTCCCGGTTCGTTGGATTTGATCTGGGTGTCGCAGGCCTCGCCGCGGGTCTTGGGCCGAATCGTGACCGATATGGCCAAGGCACTCGTGCCGAAGCCGTCGTTCGGTTCGGCGCCGGCCGCAGATACGGGCGTGGTGAACGTTGACATGTGGTTGTGGACCGAGCCGGGGGACTACGGCACCGTGAAGACTCGCGAGGTGTGGGTGCCGACGCCGACGGGGCCGATCACTGCGCAGGCTGTTGCGACGCCGGTTCATCTGGTGTTCACGCCGGGTGAGCCAGGATCGGAACCGTTTGCGTGTGATGGTCCGGGGCAGCCGTGGGAGCCGGCATTCGGTGAGGACGCGAAGTCGGCGTGCACGTATCGGTATCTGCATTCATCGGAGATCTCGCAGTCGGGCGTGTTCTCGGCACAGTGGTCGATCGTGTGGTCGATCACGTGGTATTCGAATCACGCGGTCGGTGAGACCTTGCCGGCCTTCGTCACGACGACATCCGAGGAGATCACCGTCAAGGAAATCCAAGCAGTGATCGTCGGCTGAAGAAACGAACCAAGACGAACCGGAACCGGCAGGGGCGTCAGCCGACCGGCATCTTCTTCGCAGCCGCTGCGTTCAACGCACGCCCGGGGCGGGTTGGGCTGACCAGCACGCTCAGGACGTGCAGAGCGTTGCCCATCGGCTTGTCCTTGCCACCGACGAGGATCACGGAGTCGAGTTGGCGCAGGACGATCTCGATCACGACGCCGGGTGTTCCCCCGGTGAGATCGGCGGCCTCGGTGTCGGCGGGAGCGAGGTGCACTGCAGCGAGATCGACGACCCGGAACAGCGCGTTCTCGACGAGGAGAAGGGGGTCGTGCACCACGAGTCCGGCTGGAACGACCACCAACCAACGGCGTGACAATTGGTGGAACCGGGGGCCGAGGAACCATCCCCCGGCGAGCGAAACGGCGACGAGCAGCATGCCCGGGATCCACGACTCGTTGGCGACCAACACTGCGCCGATCACAGTGGCAGAGGCGAGCAGGATCCAGGTGACGACCATCGGGACGAGGAATGGCACCGGTGGCTTCAACGGGAAACGCTGTTCGGCGCCGTAGGCCGAGCCGCCGGCAAGCACGAGACCGGTCTCGCCGCTGAACCAGACCAGAACGGCCAAGAGCGCCGCGCCGAGACCGACCGCGAATTTCCATCCTTCGACCGACCCGCCGAGCCCGGCGACGAGTGCGACGACCGGCAAGATCGGTGCGAGCAGTCGACCGACGGTGATGCTGACCGTGCTCGGAACGAGTGTTGCGAGGAGAACAGTCGCCCACGCGGCCCAGGCCAGCACGGCGACAACGAGACGCCCCGACGATGGAAGCGTGGACAGTGACGAGCTGAGGAGCGGCACGAACGCCAGCGGTTGGAGCAGCCAGACGATACGCAAGGTCCACGCAGGAGCGGCGGAGGACAAGCTCATCGAGGTGCGTCCAAATCGGTTTGCATGTGCTCGGCTCGACTCGTCATCGTTCATGAAATGGAAACACGACCGGTAGTGCTCGAACTTCCGGGCTGTGTCACGATAACGGTCGAAACGGGCGTCAGGAACTTGCGAAAGGAGGCGTCGTGTTGACTCGATCCACTTCCGATCTGCAGGCGGCGCCGAAGATGCCGGCATGCGTCCAGGGCGGAATGTCGATGGCCATCGGCAGCCTTCCGCACCGCTCGCTGGCCGAAGCTGTCGAACTCGCGTTGACGGCCACCGACGTCGTCACGATTCCAACGTTGCCTCGCCGGTCACCGGCCGAGAGCATGATCGCGCAAGCGCTTGTCGGCATTCCCGGTGTCACTGTCGGCCAGTACGGATCCATCGCGATCGACGCCTCCGTCGTGCACGCGACCGAGCGGGTGCGCACTGATCTCGACCACGACGCGTTCGCCGGTTTTCGTGCGTTTCTCGCCAAGGCCGTCGAAATCGGTTTCACCGGTCCGGTGAAGTGGCAGTTCGTCGGTCCACTCACGCTCGGCCTCGCCCTCCAGCGCGCCGGGGTTCCGAGCGACACGGCGTTCGACATCACGATGCGCTCCGTGCGCGGCCACATCACCAGCCTGCTTGCCGCCATTGGTCAGGCGCTTCCGAACAGTGAGCAGATCGTGGTGCTCGACGAGCCCGAGTGGGGGCAGCTGATGGAGCCCGGCTTCGCGTTGGCTCCCGATGTCGCGATCGATCTGCTCTCCGGTGCACTGTCCGTGATCGAGCCCGTCGCCGTTGCCGGTGTGCACTGCTGTGGCGGTGCCGACCCTCAGTCGCTGTTGGCTGCCGGGCCGAACCTGTTGTCGATTCCGGTCAGCATGTCGTTGGTCGACAGTGCCGGCCATCTGCAACGTTTCCTCGAAACGGGCGGCTGGATCGCATGGGGCGCCGTGCCGACCGATGGTCCGGTGCCGATGTCGGCCGAGCGTCCGTGGCGCAAACTGTGCGAACTTTGGTGTCAGTTGGTCCAGCGTGGTTGCAGCCCGGCGATGCTTCGCCAGCAGAGCCTGATCACTCCCGAATGTGGTCTCGCGCTTCACCACACCGCCGTCACCGAACGGGTGTTGCGGATCAACGCGGAGTTGTCCGCTCGGGTTCGCGATCAGGCAACGGCCACACGATTCTCCTTCGGTGCGTGACGTGCTGCATGCGCGCGGTGCGGTCAGCAAGACCTGCGGATGATCGCTGTCACATGTCTTCTGTAGGGTTCGTTGCGTGGACGAACCGTCGAAGTTGCCCGATTCGGCGGAGCTGATGGCCGCCGATCCAGAGGCCGAGATCCTCGAGCTGCGTACCCGAATCCAGTATCACAACCACCGCTACAACGATCTCGACGACCCCGAGATCAGCGATGCCGACTACGACATCCTGATGCGCGAGCTGCTCGCCCTGGAAGAACTGCATCCCGAGTTCCAGACCCCGGGGTCTCCGGCGGAGGCGGTGGGTGGATCCGTCTCGGCCGCATTCGCTCCGGTCGTGCACCGCGTGCCGATGACCAGTTTGGACAACGCAATGGACGGGTCCGAGCTCGCTGCCTGGGGCGAACGATTGGTGCGCGGCCTGGCCGGTGAGCCGACTGCGTTCGTGTGCGAGCTGAAGATCGACGGATTGGCGATGAGCCTGCGCTACGAAAGCGGTGAGTTGGTCCAGGCAGCGACCCGCGGTGACGGACGCGTCGGCGAGGATGTGACGGCCAACATCAAGACGATCTCCGCGATCCCGCACTCTCTCAAGGCGCCTGACGGTTCCGTGCTGCCCGCCGTGCTCGAGGTGCGCGGCGAGGTGTACATGCCTCTCGCCAGCTTCGAGGCGCTGAACGCAGCAGCCGTGGCGGCGGGGGAAAAATTGCTCGTCAACCCGCGCAATGCTGCGGCCGGCAGCCTCCGCCAGAAGGATCCGCGGATCACGTCGAAGCGCTCGCTGAGCTTTTGGAGCTATCAACTCGGTGAGGTCGTCGGAGGGCCCGACTTCGAGTCCCACCATCAGACGTTGCAGTACATCGCTGCACTCGGGTTCCCGGTCAATCCGCACATCCGCCAGCTGACGACGGCCGACGAAGTCACGGCGTTCTGTCTCGGATGGCAGGCCGACCGGCACGACCTCGAGTACGAGATCGACGGGTGCGTCGTCAAGGTCGACGACCTCGCCCAGCGCGACAAACTCGGCTTCACCTCTCGTGCCCCGCGCTGGGCGATCGCTTTCAAATTCCCTCCGGAGGAGCGCACCACGTTGCTCAAAGACATCATGGTGTCGATCGGTCGAACGGGTCGGGCCACGCCGTTCGCGGTTCTCGAGCCAGTGTTCGTCGGCGGGTCCACAGTCGGAATGTCCACGCTGCACAACCAGGACCAAGTAGCGCTCAAGGACGTGCGCCCCGGTGACACGGTCATCGTCCGCAAAGCCGGCGACGTGATCCCGGAGGTCGTTGGTCCGGTGATGTCTCTCCGTCCGGCCGACAGCGTTCCCTGGACCTTCCCCACTGTCTGTCCGTGTCCGCTCAAGAGCCGGCTGGTGCGGCCCGAAGGCGAAGCGAACATCGCATGTGTCGAGCCGTCGTGTCCATTCCAACGCGACCAGCGGATCATCTACTTCGCCACGCGTGGCGCAATGGACATCGAAGGCCTCGGCGAACGGACGGTCTTCCAGCTCAGCGATGCAGGGTTGGTGCACAGTCCCGCGGACATCTACTTCCTCACGGTCGAGCAGTTGTTGCAGCTCGAGGGGTTCGCGACGATCAGTGCTGAGCGGCTCATCGCCGCAATCCAGGGCTCGAAGAACCGTCCGCTCCCGAAACTGCTGACGGCACTCGGGATCAAGCACCTCGGTCCATCAGCTGCCGAGGGCCTCAGTCGTGCGTTCGGGAATCTCGACGCGATCATGGAGGCCAGCGAGGCCGATCTGGCGTTGACCGATGGGCTCGGCGGCATCATCGCTGCGTCGATCAAACGTTGGTTCGCGGTCGCCGAGAATCGTGCGATGATCGAGCGGCTCCGCCAAGCCGGGGTCGAGTTCGGCAACGTGGTCGTCAGCCGCCAGCCGCAGATTTTGGCCGGCAAAGCCGTGGTTGTCACCGGCACATTGGCGAAGTTCAGTCGTGAGGAGGCAGCGGCGGCGATCAAGGACCGCGGCGGGAAGAATCCGGGCAGTGTCAGCGCGAAGACATTCGCAGTGGTGGTCGGCGCCGAGCCAGGGGCGTCGAAGTTGACCAAGGCCACCGACCTCGGCGTGCCGATCCTGGACGATGCAGGTTTCCTCCATCTGCTCGAAACCGGCGAACTGCCGGTCGCAGAACCGGAGTAGCAACCGTCAGACGACGTCGAATTGCCAGGTGAACGGCGGTCGGGCAAAATTTCGGCCCTCGACCAGCTTCCAGTAGATGACCGTCACCGTGTTGACGCCGGTCGCGAACTTGTCGACGAGGGCACCTTTGGTCGGGGTGAACGACAACGAGTAGTTGCCGGGTTCGAAGATCACCGCTGGTGGTAGCGAGACCTGCTCACCCGGCTTGGGGGCGGGGAGGTTGTCCAACGCGAATGTCGGCAACTCGATTCCGTTGACCACGAAGACGCCCGTGTACCCGGTGATCAGATCGACCTGGATCCGCTCTTGCGATTGCACCTGGGTCGCGCTGCGAACCGGCGTGATGCTCACGATCTCCTTCGGCAGCTTCTGGGCCGCCTTGCCGGTGACGGCACTGGAGAGGCCGACGAACACCAGCACGATGCCGATCGCAATCGCCATACTGGCGCCCAACCGCTTGACCTTGGGATTCAGCCTGCTCAGCCTGCTCACGTCGATCATTCTCATCGGTCATGAGCGGTTTCCCACCGTTGCTCCACCAAAAGTGACGTGCCGTCCATCTCGGAGGCCGAGACGCTAGGTTCATGGCCCCATGGCGACGAATCCCACGCTTCTCGGCCGCCTCCTTGCCGACCGGTACCGACTGCGCCAACGACGCGGCACGGGGGCACACGGCATCGTCCTCGATGCGATCGACGAGCAAGAGGATCGCCAGGTCGCGATCAAGATCCTGCACCCGCAGTTCGTTGCCACCGGTGCCGCCGAAGCTCGATTCCGTCTCGAAGCGCAGACGGCTGCGTCGATGTCGCATCCCAACCTGAACGTCGTGTACGACTGGGGCGTCGAGGAAATCGAGGGCACCAAGGTCCCGTTCCTCGTTCTCGAGTACCTGTCCGGGGGCAGTCTGCGCGACATGCTCGACCGCGGCCGCCTCTTGTCACCATCGCAGGCCCTGAGTGTCGGACTCGACGTGTGTCGAGGGCTCGATTACATGCACCGCCACGGTGTGATCCACCGAGATCTGAAGCCGGCCAGCCTCGCCTTCGGTGAGGATCGACATGTGCGCATCCTCGACGTCGGACTGTCGCGGCTCGTCGCCGAGCTGACATGGGAGGAGCCGACGGCGGCGGGCCTCGATGCCGCTCGGTACGCGTCGCCGGAGCAGGCGCGGGGTGGCCGCCCTGACGACAGCACACTCGGGAGCGCCACCGACATCTACACGCTCGCCCTGATCCTGATCGAAGCTGTCACGGGCCAGGTTCCGTTCTCGTCGGACTCGACGGTGGCCACGTTGAATGCGCGCATGGACAAGCTGATGCCCGTGTCTGCCGATTTCGGCCCGTTGGCTTCGGTGCTCTCACGGGCAGGGAGCTCCGATCCCGAAGCCCGATACACAGCCGCCGAATTCGGCCAGGCCCTCGTCCAAGCCGCTGAGAAGCTGCCGCGGCCGACACCACTCGACATCGTCGCAACGGCCACGTCGGCCGATCCGTCCTTCGGCGAAACCGCTCCGCCTGCCACACCCCACGCAGCGCCTCCGCTGGCAGTTCCGGTCGAACCGGCAGTTCCGGTCGAACCGGCAGTTCCCGTCGAACCTGCGGAGGACACAAGCCTGGTCGCATCCGAGGCGGCGCTGCAAGAGTTCGGTGGAGCGCAGATTCTGATGCCTCCCGTGGCGTACGAGCAGGACGTGTTCGTGCCGCGCGCAACACTTCCGCTGGTGCTGTCAGCTGACCGGGGGCCGTTCGCCCGACCGGCGGCCGACGCCACTGTTCACGCCGGGCCCGCCGCGCCCCCTGCCGCAGAATCTTCAGAGCCGCCTGTCGCCGAGGTCGGTGCCGGCATCGTCGAGTCCGGTCCGAGCATCGTGGAGTCCGCTCCCGAATCGCCTGCATCGTCCCGTGAAGGAGCGCTCGCGCCGCCGCCGCCCGTAAACGTATTCCCGGAACCAGATCGATCGGCCGAGCCAACGAAACCGGCGGTCATCTTCGACGACGCCGATCTACCGACTCGATCGTCCCGTCGGCTCGGGTGGATCTTGGCGACGATCATCGCGATCGCAGCGTTGGCCGTCGGGGCGTTCGTTGTCTTCGGCTCGGCAACGGAAAAGTCTTTCGTGGTTCCCGACCTCAGCGGTGTCAGCCAAGCCGTCGCCCAGAACCAGATCGCCGAGAACGGCTGGAACCTGCTGATCTCCACGGAACGCAGCGACGTGCAGTCGGCCAACAACGTGATCCGCACCGATCCGCCCGCTGGGACGAAGTTGAAGACAGGCGCGTCGATCACATTCGTGGTCAGCGCCGGTCCCAATCTGGCGACCATTCCCGAGATTGCCGGTCAGACGCTCGATGCGGCCACCGCAGCCCTGACCCAGAACAAGATCGGCATCGCCGTCGGCAGCCAGGTGTACAGCGAAACGGTGCCGACCGGAACGATCATCTCATGGACGATTCCTGCTCAACCCGGACTGGCCGCCGGCGCTCAGGTGATGCCGAATTCTGTTGTCGTCTCGGCCATCGTGTCACAGGGCCCGGCGCCGCGGTCTGTTCCCAACCTGCTCGGCATGGATGTCGCAACAGCAACGTCCACGCTCGCGGCGATGCAACTGACGATCGTGCAGGACCCCTCCGATCAATTCAGTTCCACCTATCCGGTCGGCGCGATCGCGGTCCAGTCCGTGCCGGCCGGCACCGCGATCGAGCGTGGACAGTCGGTCACTGTTGCGTTGTCGAAAGGACCGGATCTCGTTGCGATACCGGCACTCGGGGGTCTGACGTTCGACCAGATCTCGGCAGCGTTGACGGGGGTCGGCTTGCGGGTCGGCAAGATCACCGGTGACAAGGTTCTCGGAACGATTTCGGACGCGACCGTCGCCGGCGTTTCTGCGGTTCCGGGTCAGACGTATCTCCGAGATACCAAGATCGACCTGGTGTTCACCACCCCACCGCCGCCGACGGAGGCGCCGACCACCACTGTCGCGGCTCCGACGTCTTCTTCGGTTGGCTGAGTCGACCACCGAGTCGTTAGCGTTCGCGCCCATGGGATCACTTGACGGACGCGTAGCCATCATCACCGGAGCCGGCCGGGGAATCGGTCGAGAGCACGCCCTGCTTTTCGCGGCCGAAGGGGCCAAGGTCGTCGTCAATGATCTCGGTGGCGCCAACGATGGCACCGGTACCGACAGCACGCCTGCGCAGGAGGTTGCTGCCGAGATCCGTACGATGGGCGGCGAGGCCGTTGTCAACGGCGACAACGTCGCCGATTGGGAGGGGGCGCAGCGCCTGATCAACGGTGCCATCGAGGCGTTCGGTGACCTCGACATCCTGGTCAACAATGCGGGCATCCTGCGTGACAGGGTGCTCGTCAACATGACCGAAGAGGAATGGGACGCCGTCATCAATGTCCACCTCAAGGGTCATTTCGCTCCCACGCGGTGGGCCGCGGCGTACTGGCGTGAGCAGACCAAGGCCGGCGTTCACAAGCCGCGCAATGTCGTCCACACATCGTCCACGTCCGGGCTGTTCAGCAACCCCGGTCAGGCCAACTACGGCGCGGCGAAGACCGGCATCGCGACGTTCAGCCAGATCTGTGCGAAGGAACTGATTCGCTACGGCGTCAAGAGCAACTGCATCGCGCCTGGCGCACGGACCCGGTTGACCCTGGCCACCCCGGGCCTGGAGGACATCATGACACCCAAGGACGGTGCGTTCGACATGTGGGATCCGGCCAACATCTCGCCGCTGGTCGCCTACCTCGCGACCGCCGATTGTGCGTTCTCCGGCGAGACCTTCTTCGTCCAAGGCGGCAACGTCACGCGCGTCGACACGTGGGCGATGGGCGACAAGGTCGAGCAGGATGACCGATGGACCGTCGCTGGTCTGGCCGAAGCGTTGGCGCCGCTCAAGCGGGACTGACGCGAAGGCGACCGGCGTCGTCGAGCAACCGGCCGCTGGCGACGGCGGCGATCAGCACCGGTTCCAAGTGTTCGCGCGCGGTCGGCGTCATCTTGTGCACTCCGAAGATCTCCCCGACGACGGCGAACAGTTCGTCGCGATCGATCGTGTGACTCATCCCGGCGATGTCGGCCATGGCATTGGTGATCTCCTCGGGCGCGACGTGCTCGAGCTTTCGTTCGATGCCCCTCGGTGTGCGCCGATAATGCCGCCAGCTGTCGACGTCGACGCCGCTCGACCAGAGGAAGAGTCCGGTCGCCGTTCGCCGGACCTGTGCCTCGGTGGCGAGGTCGACGATCTGGCCTGTCCGCTTCGGCGTCGTTCGCTCGAAACCGAATCGCGTCATCACGATCTTGGCCAGTCGCGCTGCATGGACAGGGGCTTCGGTCAACATCACGTCGGCGATCACCGAACGGACCCGTGCGAGCGCGGCCGGGTCGTCGAGCCTGTCCAGCGTTTCGCGATCGCCGGCAATCGTGGCCAGCGCGGCAACGAACGGTTGCTCCAGCCGCGCCGTCACGCCACTGGCGACGGGCGGAGGAATCGAGGCAGCACTCGGGGCTGCGATGGGTGCCGTGCCTGCGACGGGTGCGAGCGGAGGACCGGTTCGTACGGGTGCCGTGGGCGGCGGCGGAGGGGGCGGCACTGCATTGGCCGCTTCGACGGCTGCCGCGATCTGATCGAGAACGCGCTGGGGTTCCTGAATCCACGACGGCAACCAGACCCGCACGATCCGTGGCCAGCCCATGATGGTCAGCACGTTCGGAGGAAGGGCGTCGCGGTCGTAGACGGTACGACGCGCGGCCCAGCTCGGACCGTCCAGCAGGACGGCGACATCCCAGTCGACGGCACCGACGTCGCCGACCGCGATGTCGATCCGGAACTTCGACAGGCCGACGTTTTCGCGGACCCGCAAACCACGTCGACGGAGCGCCCCTGCGATTTCTGCTCGGTGGTGGTCGGGTGCGGTGGGCTCTCGGGCGACGAGATCACCGGACGACCTGGC
>JAYTRT010000585.1:0-11564 GCA_043746045.1 Actinomycetota bacterium
GGGCGGTACAGTGAGCCAGGATGAGGATGATCCGTCGGGCGATAATGGCACTGTCAGCGGCGGGGATCGTCGCCGGGGTGTTGCGGCTGCGCGGTAAGGGCGGTGTGCCGCCCCAGCACGGTGGGTGGCGCGAGATGAACATCCGCCCGAAATGACACCCATCGTGGCGGTGATCGGGGTCGGCGTCACGGGAACCAGAGTGGCCACGAACCTGGCCGCAGATCGTGTCAGCGAGTCTGGTCTTCCCGCCCTGCGCGTGGCGCTGGTCGACCAGCGAGCAGACGTCGCGATCGTGACCGCACGCAGTCTCGGGGGCGCTGCGATCGATGTCGACGAGGCCCAGTACGCCGACGCAGTCGTTCTGGCTCTGCCGACCCCGCACGCCGCATTGGCCCGCCGCCTGCTCGGCAACGGCGTCGCCGTGGTCTCGATGAGCGACGACGTCGACGACGTCGAGGCACTGCTCGCACTCGGCGATCTGGCCACTCGCAACGGGACGTCGCTCGTGGTCGGCGCGGCCATGGCCCCGGGCCTGTCCGGCCTGTTGGCCCGCTTGTTGGCGGACCAACTCGGGTCCGTCGACGAGATCCACGTGGCGATGCACGGCACCGGTGGACCTGCCTGCGCGAGGCAGCATCATCGCTCCCTCGGCGGCACCTCGATCGGCCTCCACGACGGGAAGTGGATCAAGCGACCGGGCGGTGCCGGCCGCGAGCTGTGCTGGTTCCCCGAGCCGGTCGACGCGTACGACTGTTACCGCGCCGAGATGCCCGATCCGATTCTGCTCCATCGGGTCTTTCCCGGCGTGGAGCGCATGACCGCGCGGATGTCGGCGACGCGCCGTGACCGCTTCACGTCCCGGTTGCCGATGCTGCGACCCCCGCACAAAGAGGGTGGCGTCGGCGGTGTGCGGGTCGAGGTCCGCGGCGCGATGCCGAGCGGCGAGCGCGAGACGCTCGTCGCGGGCACGTCGGTGCGTAGCGGCATCGCGGCTGCGGCCGTTGCCTCGGCGATGACCCGGTGGGCGATCGGTGACTCGGCATTTCCGGGACCCGTCGTCCTCGGCGATGTCCGCTTGCCGACAGCAGACCTTCTCGAACACATCAGCGCCAGTGGTGTGCCGTTGTCCGAATTCACCGGTCAGGCGCGTTGGACCGACGGGTAGTTTGGTCCCATGCTCACGCCGTGGTTGCCGCCCGGACATACGGCGGTGCTCGCTGGGCGCGGCGAGGTCTTCTATCGCCACCATCGACATGCCGACCCATCCGCGCCGACTCTGTTGCTGCTGCATGGTTGGACGGCATCGGCCGATCTGCAGTTCTTCACCGCCTACGAGGAACTTGCCGCCGATTTCTCCTTCGTCGCGATCGATCACCGGGGTCATGGACGCGGCATGCGTTCGGCCGAGAAGTTCCAACTGGAAGATGCCGCAGACGACGCAGCAGCGCTCGTCGAACATCTCGGCGTGGGCCCGGTCATCCTCGTCGGCTATTCGATGGGCGGACCGCTCTCGCTGCTCCTCACCAAGCGTCATCCCGATCTGGTCGAGGGCATGGTCGTGCAGGCCACGGCGTTGGAGTGGAACGCGACGCTGAACGAGCGGCTGCGCTGGAAGACGGTTCGCATGCTCAGCCCGGTGTTGCGATCGTGGGCGTACCCGTCATGGCTGCGCGTCGGACTGGCGCGAATGGCGCACAGGCAGAGGACCCTCGAGCCCTACATCGAATGGCTGGCCGGCGAGCTGAGTCGGAACAGTGCGGTGCACCTGGTCCACGCCGGCCAGGCGCTGAGCCGGTACGACGCGGTCATGTGGGCTGAACAGCTCGGCGTCCCGTCGGCGATGCTGATCACGACGAAGGATCATCTCGTCAAACCTCGTAAGCAGAGAGCATTGGCGAAGGCGCTCGGCGCGCACGTCATCGAGGTCCCCGGCGATCACCTTGCACCGTGGATGAATGCGGTCGAGTTCTCGCACGCGACGGCCTCGCTGGCACGCCATGTGGCCGCACATCGCGTCGGCACGGCGAACGCTGCACCTCGCCTTTGACCCGGTCGGGTCAGTCGTTCTCGCCGTCTTCACTCCTCGGCTGATCAAGTGGGGCGTCGTTGGTGGAACGTGCTTCGAGATCGTCGAGGCGGTCGGCCATCCGTTCGACGGCAGAGGTCAGTCGTTGCAAACTGTCGCGCAGGTTGTCCGTGGTGACCATGTCGCCGAGTGCGACTCGCGCGCTGGCGATCTCACGCGCGAGGAACTCGGTGTCTGCCTGCGTGCGCTCGGCAACTCGTCGGTCGTTGTCGGTCTGGACGCGGTCGCGCTGCTCCTGCCGGTTCTGGGCGAGCAGGATCAGTGGGGCTGCGTACGCAGCCTGCGTCGAGAACGCCAGGTTCAGCAGGATGAACGGATATTTGTCCCACCGCAGAAATGCGAAGGCGACGTTCAGCGAAATCCAGACGATGACGGTGCCGGTCTGCCACACGAGGAACCTTGCCGTTCCGAGTGTTCTGGCGATGCTTTCGCTGAACTGGCCAAAGGCCTCCTGGTCATAATGCAGGCCGACCCGGCGAATCTGCCGCGGTGCGCTCAGGTCACTGTGGCGAGTCATGGGGCATGGACCCGGGCGCTGTGGCCTGGCGCGGCGTGGCCGGGCGCGGTGTGGATGTTCGGCGAGTTGTTACGTCGTCGCTGCCGCCATCCGGTGGGCAACGTGCGGTCCAGCACGTCGTCGACGGTGATGGCACCGAGCAGGTGACCCGCCTCGTCGGTGACACCGACAGCGAGCATGTTGTAGCTGGCCAACTTCTCGGCCACCTCGCGATCGGGGATCGACGGCGTGATCGTCGGCTCCTGCTCGAGGCAGCGGCCGAGCTCCATCCCCGGCGGCTCGCGCAGCAGCCGTTGAAAATGCACGACGCCGAGATACGTGCCGGTCGGTGGTCGGTACGGTGGGCGGCAGACGAACACCTGCGCGGCGATGCTGACCAGCCAGTCCGGGTCGCGGATCTGGGCGAGCGCTTCGGCAACCGTCGCGGTGGGACCGAGGATGATGATGTCGGGTGTCATCAATCCGCCCGCCGTGCCTTCCTCGTACGACAGCAACTGACGCATCACGGCCGCATCGTCGTCGTCCATCGCGTCGAGGATCCGGGTCCGCTGTTCCCCCGGCATCTCGGCCAGCAGGTCGGCAAGGTCGTCGTATTCCATCTCGTCGAGCACGCTCATCAGACGGTCGAGGTCGAGACCCTCGATGATCCGCAACTGCTCGGCCTCGGGCAGTTCCTCGAGCAGGTCGGCGAGACGCTCGTCGTCCATTGCTTCGGCCAATTGTTTGCGCTGCGCCATCGGCAGCGTCCGAACCACATTGGCGACGTCGCTCGGATGCATGTCGCGCATGCTCGCCGCCTCTGCTGCCATCGGTGCTCCGCTGCTGAACAGCGTCGGCAGTTCGTCCCAGTCGACGAGCCGGTAGCTCGGCCGCCGGCGCAGGGCGTTGCGTCGGAGGAGCCGGACCTTGGCCAGTTCGTAGAACGTGACGCGACCGTCGGTGGTGCTGCGCAGCGCGACGTCGCTCACGGTCTCATCCCCGATCTTCTTGTCGAGAACATCGGTACCGACCAGCAACTCGCCGGGTTTGGCCTTGAACGGATGCAGATCGACGTCCCAGCTGCGCAACCGTGCCCCATCGCCGTCGATCGAGCTGAACCGGGTTCCGTTGACGAAGATCCGCCGGCGCTGACTGGTCGCGACGTACCCGACGACGCGCGGTGGCGTGCCGGCACGTGAGGGAACGATCACGATGTCCTCGATCCGACCGATCGTTGCGCCACCAGCGTCGAGGAGCGGGAGACGCATCACCCGAAACGCATACACCAGGTCGCCTGCCACCGGGGCAGGTTACTTTGTCACGGGCGCAACAGCGGTCGTAGGACGCTGCCCGCAAAGGCCACCGCATCGAGATCACCGGAATCGGGAATGCTGAAGATCTGCCCGTCGATGCCCGCATCGCGGAACGACTGGACCTGCTCCCCGACACCATCGGGATCGCCGAGAATGACCATCGACCTGACCTGCTTCTGGAAGTCGTCGGGGAGTTCGCTGAGCGAGCTGACGCCGAGTCGGGAGGCGATCTTGGCGTCCGCTTCCTCCATCGTTCGTCCGAGGACGACGATGCCCAGCCGGGTCCGGCAGATCTCGGCCGGGTCGCGTCCGAGACGTTCACAGTGCGCATCCAACACCGACATCAGGTGAGCAATCTGGGCAGGGTCGCCCGACACGTTGCAGGCATCGGCGTACTGCGCGACAAGCCGCAGGGTCTTGCGTTCGCCACTCCCACCGATCAGTACCGGGGGGCCTCCGGCCTGGATCGGCTTGGGCTGGTTGAACGCATCCTTGACCTGATACCACTTCCCGTCGAACGTCGTCGTGTCGTCGACGAACATTCCTTTGACGATCTGCACCGCCTCCTCCAGCTTCTCGAAACGCTGGGTGAATGTGCCGAAGTCGTAGCCGAACGCATCGTGCTCCAGCTCGAACCATGCGGCACCGATGCCCCAGATCGCGCGACCTCGGGAGATCACGTCGAGACAGCTGACGGTCTTCGCGAGCATCGCCGGATTGCGGTAGGTGACGCCACCGACCATCGCTCCGAGCTTGACTGTCTTGGTGCGCGCGGCGAGCGCGGTGAGCAACGTGTACGCCTCGAACATCGGCTGATTCGGGCTACCGAGCAACGGCAGTTGGAAGAAGTGGTCCATTGCCCAGATGCTGTCGAAACCACTCGCCTCCGCGGTCGTCGCAACATCGGCAACCCGCTCGAAGAGGTCCTCGTCGGCAACACCGGGATAGGTGAAGTTCGGGATCTGCAGTCCCATTCGGATGAGTTGGTTCGACATCACCCGAAGCTTACGACGGCGTCGACTGCGCTGGCGACGAGAGCTGGCGAGCAACCTCGCCGTAGCGCCGGAATCGCTCCGGTGCGCTCTCGCGTTGCTGGATCGCGTTGTAGAAGACGAGCCGCGCAGTGATGCCGTCGTACCGCTCGCGCAGGGCGTCCGCCAACCCGTCCCACGTTGCTTCAGTGGTGAACACGGACATCATCTCGTCCGTGATCACGGCGGTCATTCCGGAGATGTCGCCGGCCTTCTGCTTCTCACGCAGTCGTGATGTCGTGCCCTCGAATCCGGCGTCGTCGAAGATGAAGGCGTAGTTCGGTGTGCTTCCGTAGAACGCGATCATCGTCCGCATGTGCTCACGGTCCTTCGCCCGTTCTGCCTCGGTGTCGCCGACCACGCACATCACCGGCACGATCAGCCCGATGTCATTCGGATCGCGCCCGACATCTGCTGCTCCGGCCGCGATCTGGGGCAACGCGGTGCGGCGCAGGTAGCCCGGCTCGCCGATCGGCTGGATGTGCACGCCGTCGGCGACCTGCCCGGCCATCCGCAGCATCCACGGATTGACCGCGGCGATGTCGACCGGTGGTGCGTCGTAGGCAATTGGGCCCGGCGACCACGTCGGCGGCAGGAACGTCAGCTCGTAGAAGTCGCCGTGGTGATCGAGTGGCGCTCCGGCGAATGCGGAGAACGAAGCTTTCACGGCCAGGACGTAGTCGCGCATCCGCGGTCCCGGGTGCTCGAAGGCCGACGAGTAGCGACGTACCACATGCGCCTTGACCTGTGTGCCGAGGCCGAGTCGGAACCGACCCGACGTTGCCTCCTGCAACTCCCACGCGATCTGTGCCGTCACCATCGGGCTGCGCGGAAACGCAACAGCGACCCCCGTCGAGATGTGCAGCGAAGGAGCGGCCACCGCGGTGGCTCCGGCCGACAGATACGCCGTGCGGCCGCCCTCGGTGAACAGCACGCCGTCGAATCCGGCTGCCGCGATGTCGCGCGCAACCGCACCCATCTCCTGGAGTGGCCTGGGGAAAGTCATCACGTCGACGTGCATTCCGCGGACAGTAATTCGCGGTGATTGCGAACCTTTCACCCAGGACCACTGGAATCCGCCCACCCTGGCGCGTCGCGAGGAGCACGCTGCCGGTCGCTAGCTTGCCGAGGATGGTGAATGTCCTGATGATCACGCTCGACCAGTTCCGCGGTGATTGCCTCTCGGCCGCGGGTCATCGGCTCGTTCGGACCCCGAACCTCGACGAATTGGCCGCCAACGGTGTCCGCCTCGGCAGTCACTTCAGCCAGGCCGCGCCGTGCTCGCCCGGGCGGGCGTGCCTGTACACGGGGATGTACCAGATGAACAACCGGGTGGTTGCCAACGGTACGCCGCTGGACGCACGCTTCGACAACATCGCGCTCGCGGCCCGGCGCGCCGGATACGAGCCGGCATTGTTCGGCTACACCGACCAATCCGTCGACCCGAGGCAGGCCGCCGGACCCGATGATCCGCGCATGCACGCCTACACGGGTGTCCTGCCCGGCTTCGATCCGGTATTGGCCCTCGACGACCATCAGGTGCAGTGGCGTGAGTGGTTGGTCAGCCTCGGCTATGACGATCCGGGCAGCAGCCATCTCGCGCTGTTGACCGAACCGCAGCGCCCGGCCGAGCACGGCGTCTCGGCGTTCGTCACGAACGCCGCCCTCGAATGGCTGGATGATCGAGCCGCAGCGACGTCGTCCGATGATGCAGCGGAGCCGTGGTTCATCCACCTCAGCTACCTTCGTCCGCACCCTCCGTACGCGGCGGCGGGTTCGTTCTCGACGATGTACGACCCCGCCGATGTGGACCTGCCGGTCGCGCCGGCGACCAAACGTCATGCACTGCACGAAACAGCGTTGCAGCTGCGCGAGGCGGCGGCCCCGGTGGACGAGCAGGCGATGCGCGAATTGCGGGCCCAGTACTTCGGCATGATCAGTGAGGTCGACGCTCAGCTCGGACGGCTGTGGGCCGAGCTCCGCACCCGAGGGATGTGGGACGACACGCTGATCGTCGTCACGGCGGATCATGGTGAACAGTTGGGCGACCATGGTCTGCTCCAGAAACTCGGCTTCTTCGAACAGAGCTACTTCATCCTCGGCATCGTGCGTGATCCGGGCCATCCGGGTGCCCACGGCACCGTGGTCTCCGAGTTCACCGAGAACATCGATCTGTTCCCGACCATCTGCGACGCGATCGGCGTCGAGGTTCCGGCGCAGTGCGACGGCTTTCCGCTCACCCCGTTCCTGCGCGGGGAGACACCTCGAGGATGGCGAACCGCTGCCCACTGGGAGTACGACTGGCGATCGTTGATGATCGGCACAGGAGATTTTGCGTGGCCGTGGGATCGGCGGCTGGAACGGTGCAACCTGTCTGTCTCGCGCGGTCAGCAGTATCAGTACGTTCAATTCGGAGACGGTTCGTGGTTGTGCTTCGACCTCGCCGCAGATCCGACCGCGCGTACCGAAGAGCGTGATCCGGCAATCGTGCTTCCGCTGGCCCAGGAGATGCTGACGTGGCGATCGCGTCATCTCGATCGCAACCTCACCGACATGCTCGTCGAGCGTGGTGGCATCGGCCGCCTGCCGCCCGGTCTGCCCGCCACCTTCGACGACCGCTGACCGGCGTTGGATTCGTCAGCGTGACTGCACGGCAGCGATGACCTCGGCGAACCGTCTGTCGTTGCCCGGATCTTCCGGCAACGGCAGGATCACGCCGGTGCACAGGCCCCCGAACCATTGCTCGATCACCTCGGGCAGTCGATCCCAGGTTCCCTGTGGGACGAGCGCGTCGATGACCTCGTCGGTGACATGTTCGTGCAGGGTGTCCCATTGCTGGGTCCTGGTGATTGTCTGCAGTCGTTCGCCGAGGTCCTCCCAGCCGTGCAGCGTCAGCGTCCGACGGTACGGCGGGGTCGAGTAGAGGAACGCCAGCAGCCGGCGGTGGTGTTCTCGGTTGTTGTCGACATCGGCCTGGGTCGGACCGGTGATGTACTGGCTGCCGCTGATGATTTGGAAGCCGCTCTGATCGCGCTCGCTGCGCAGTCGCCCCGCCTCGATCGCCGGCAGGCAGATCTCGCGTAGGTATCGCGGGTTCGAATTGGTCGGGTGGGTGACGATGCCGTCGCCGTGCGAGCCGGCAAGTGAGACCATGCCCTCGTTGACCCCACCGAGCCAAATGGTGGGAGACGCCACGCCGTCGGCGAGAGGACCCGGGTTGAAGAACGGCTGGAGCCGGGTGAAGGTGTAGTTCTGACCGACGTAGTGCAGCGGTGCTCCAGTGGCGAACGACGTCCAGATCGCGCGCAGCGATTCGACGTACTCGCGCATTCTGGTCACGGGTTCTGTCCACGGCACGGAGAACCTGCCGACCACGTTCTGCTTGATCTGCGTGCCGAGACCGAGTTGGAATCGGCCGCCCGAGAACGCAGCCAGGTCCCAGGCGCCGCAGGCGGTCAACATCGGACTCCGTGGAAACGCGAGGATCACGCTCGTTCGCACGATCAGCTTCGATGTGTGCTCCAGGGCGAGCAGTGATGCGGCGAGGCCGTCGTGCACCGTCTCCGGTACGTGCAGACCGTCGTAGCCGAGAGCCTCGACTCGTTGTGCATACGAGATCACGTCACGCAGTCCAACGCGATCCGACATTCCGGCGAACACCTGCATTGCGCTACCCCCCGTCCTGTGTCGTGCCGTCGTGTGCGTTGGCGTCGAGTCGCTTGCCGTCGCGTGCGCCGCTCAGCCGGCGGCCTGTGTCGATGATGCCTTCGCGCTGTTCGGCCAACCTTGCTCGACTGAAACCCTCGACCATCCACTGCCGGGCCCGTTCGTTCTCCACCCGCCAGCCATCGGATGGCAACAGCTCGGCAACTTCGTCGTAGAGCGCCAGCACACCCTGCACGGCATTGCTCGGATTCGATGCGATCTGGAGGCCGATTTCGCGGGCCCGCGGTAGGAGTTGATCGTGCTCGACGACCTCGTTGACCAGACCCCAGTCGAGGGCGGTCCGGGCGTCGAGGAACGCACCACTGAGGCTCAGTTGCTTGGCGCGGCGGATGCCGATCACTTCAGGCAGCATCACCGTCAATCCCCACCCCGGCAACACGCCGACCCGAGCGTGGGTGTCGGCGAAGCGAGCCTTGGTCGATGCGATCAGGAAATCACAGGCCAGGGCGAGCTCGAACCCACCGGTGACCGCAGCACCGTTGATCGCCCCGATCACCGGTTTGCGGTGCGGAGGCAGTGCGGCCCGGAAGGGTGGGGGAGGACCTGGTTCGGAGCCACGCTCGCGGGTGGCGAGCTCGCGCAGATCGAAGCCGGCGCAGAATGCCGGGTCGGCCCCGGTGAGGATGATCACACCGACGTCGTCGCGTCGATCGCACTCGGCGACGATCTGTGGAAACGCGGCTGCCAGTGCCGGGTTCAGGGCATTTCGCGACTCGGGGCGGTTGAGGGTGATCGTCGCGACACCGTCGGCCACGTCGACCAGCACGATGTCGTTCCCGCTGCTCGTCATTCGCTGATCGTCACTTGCTGATCGTCACTTGCTGATCGTCATTCGCTGATCGTCATTCGCTGATCGTCAGTGTGGGGTCCGGTCACCGAAGGCGCACCGACAGGCACGTCACACAGCCCTCGAGTTTGATGTACTCGCCGATGTCGACCGTCCGCACCCGATACCCCAGGTCGGTCAGCATCTCCACCGTGCGTGGGCAGTCGGCCGACATCAGCAACGTCGAACCACCGAGCAGGACGACGTGCGAGCCGGACTCTTCCGGGACCGACATGAATCGGGGGAAGACCGTGGCATCGTCGACACGTGGCAAGTAGCCGATCACGGTGCCATCAGGGAGGGCCGTCACAGCGGACTTGAGGTGCAGGACCTTCGTCAACGGCACAGCGATCACCGTTGCTCCAAGAGGCTCGAGGACAGCTCGTAATTGGCGGATGCCGTCGTCGTTGGTCCGCCCACCGTGCCCGACGTACACCGTGTCGCCGATCTTCAGGACATCGCCACCGTCCAGGGTCCCCGGCGCCTCGATTGTGGCGATCGTGAAGCCGAGTTCGGCCACGGTCGCCGATGCGGCGGTGATCTCGGCCCGGCGGCTCGCAGCACCCGGGCGGGTGATCACCGCTGTCGTGCCGAACACCACCATCGTGTCCTCGATGAACACCGAATCCGGGCAATCATCCGCGGGAGGGACCTCGATCGTCTCCCAACCCTCGGCATGCAGGGCGGCTGTGTAGCTGTGCCACTGGCGTAGGGCGACGTCGACGTCGACGACCGATCTGGCGATGTGCGTGACGATGCCCTCGGCAAGATGAGAACTCGGACGTCTGACCAGGGCCCGCTTGGATGGCATCCACGGAGACTAGACATCGACTGACGGACCAATTTGGGTCGTGCAATTTCGCGGATTTCGGACCATGCTGGAACCCATCGTCCAAGATCGGAGCATCCCCATGAGCGGGAACGCGAGTTTCAGCCACAAGCGCACTGGCGTTTTGTCCGTCGAGGCAGTCGAAGCACCCGAGGTGATCACTTCGGCCTGGATCGACGAGCAACTGGCCGAGACCTACGCGCGCACCGGTGTGCGGCCCGGCCTGCTGTCCCAATTGGCCGGCATCGACGAGCGCCGGTGGTGGCCCGAGGAGCTCCGTTTCGAAGAGGCGGCGGCGCTGGCCGGCCAGAAGGCGATCGATGCATCGGGCGTCGATCCGGGCGAAATCGGCCTGCTGATCTCGACGTCGGTGAGCAAGCACTACCTCGAGCCCTCGTTGGCCTGCGCGGTCCACGACGCATTGGGATTGCCGACCTCGTGCAACAACTTCGACCTTGCCAATGCCTGCCTCGGCTTCGTCAGCGCGATGCACCTCGCCGCGACATTGATCGACATCGGCGAGATCCGCTACGCATTGATCGTCGACGGAGAAGGCAGCCGCGGGACACAGTTGGCCACAATTGGTCGACTGCAGTCGCCGACGGCAACGGCCGCCGACGTGTTCGAGGAGTTCGCGTCCCTCACCCTCGGCTCCGGTGCGGCGGCTATGGTCCTGGGTAGCCTCGACGACCATCCGGACGCCCACCGCGTCGTCGGCGGCGTCAGTCGCGCCGCCACACAGCACAATCGGTTGTGCGTCGGCAACCTCGACAAGATGACGACCGATACGGCGGCGCTGCTCGAAGCGGGCCTGACGCTCGGCGAAGACTGCTGGAACGAAGCCAAGGCCGATCACGACTGGTCCGAGGGCATGGACCGCTATGTGATCCACCAGATCAGCTCGGTACACACGCGCTTGTTGTGCGAACGACTCGACATCGATCCGAAGCGCGTCCCGCTGACCTACCCGCGCTACGGCAACGTCGGCCCGGCGGCGATTCCGATCACACTGGCCAACCTGGCTGAAGAACTCGGCGTGGGCGAGCGTGTGCTGTGCATGGGCATCGGTTCGGGACTGAACACCAGCTTCACCGAACTGATCTGGTGAGCCCAGCGGCGAGCCGTCGCCTGTGAGGCCGAACCGACCTGCCCTGCGACGATCCGGATCGCAACGACCCGGGCTGCCCAGCGCAGAACAGTTCGAGCACTGGGGTGTGATGCCGTCGTGGTCCCGGCTGATCGAGGTCGCCGGGAGCG
>JAYTRT010000586.1:0-3767 GCA_043746045.1 Actinomycetota bacterium
CCGACCGCCCCGCCGGGCAGCGTGGTCCAGCAGGCCCCAGCAGCCACGTTCAGCGGGGCGTGGTCGGGCAACATCGTGGCCGAGGCGTGCTCGGCGACGGGTGCGGCTGTGCAGTTCGATGCAGCTGACGGCAACGTGTTCGCCGGCTTCATCACGAGCAGGGACAACCATGCCACGCAGACGGCGATGGTGGCCCCGCTGCCCGGGGGTGCCAACGGTGGGCTCACCTACCTGTGGTCCGCGCAGACGGACGGCGTCGTCGAGACCACGTCATCGTCCGGTCAGATCGAACTCCCGCTCGACGGCATCGTGCTTTCGGAAGTGAAGCACGGTGGCGGCGACGTGATCCTGCACGGCACGCTCGTCTGCAACTGAGCAATCAGCGGGCGTCACTTCTCGTCGAGCCGGGTCGGGAGCGACGTCTCGAGGCCTTCAATGGCGGCCATCGCCAGGTTGTCGTCCAAAAGGACGTCGAGGGTGCCACCGATCAACATCTGCCCCGTACCGAAAAGCTCAACGCCGCTTTCGACGAGCCACAGAGCAGCTGTCTCTGAGTCGTCAGGCGCCGCCGGTCAGGCGCCGCCGGTCAGGCGCCGGCGGCCAGGGATGCGCCGGCGCCAAGCGATGGTCGACGCCAACCACTGTGATCCCGAGCGCATCGGCCAGCTGAGCATGTCGGGTGTCGCTCCGGGCGGCCGAGTCCATGGAGAAACCGCCGCCGTGAACGTCGGGATACACCTCGCGATCCGCGCGGGAGCGAGGACTCGTGGCTCTGACGGGGACCTCGCCGTGGCCTGCACGGGCGATGAGTTCGAGAGTGTTCGGGCCAGACGGTCGGTTCGGCGTGCTGTGACGGGCCTGTTTCAGTTCCTCGTGGTCGGCCAGGCCCGCTGGCCGCCAAGAGCCTGCTTGGCGACGAAGAACACTCGGCTGTCGGCGACGTGCAAAGCCGATCGCTCGTCGATGAGATTCGCCAGCCCGATCTTCGGGACTCCCCTCCCGAATCACTTCGCAGAACAGCCAATCGCGCGCCGCAGGTCTGGACGCGAACTCTGACGATCAGCTCGTTGTCGTCCGGCAGGCGGCACAGGTGAAATCGAACGCCTGCCCGATCAAGACCTGGGCGTCCACTCGATCGCGGTAGCAAGACCCGGAGTCCTGGTAGCGAGGCTCAGTCCTCAGCATGCGCCAGGAGTGTGTCCAGGATCGATCCACCGGCAATCAGCACGCACCCACCGACGAAGAACGCAGCGAACGTCACGACAGCCAGCATCCGGTTGAAGCCGGCATCGTGCTGGCCATAGCTGGTGATTTGCACGTCGTGATCGGCGGCGCCGAGGATGAAACCCAGCACGACACCAACAACGACTGCCGCGTAACCGACCTCGGTCAACTTCTGACCACGGTCCGCACGATGACCCGAGAACAACGACCTTGCGATTGCAAAAGCGTCGTTCTCGTTCGCCGCCGCTGCGGGCTTTCGAGCGCTGACCGACGGGCTCGAGCCGCGCGAGGTCAGCAAGCGAAGGAACCCTTGAGATGGAGCGGGCTCAGTGCCGGGTTCGGTGGGTCGGGGACCATGTCGACGTCGACGGAGCCTTGCGCGCCGTCGAAGCTGGCTGTGCCCGCCGCGGACGGCGACTGTTTCCCACCGATCGTCCACATCTGCGACGAGTCGCCGACGTTGACAATCGACACGAACAGCGACGGTGACGTTGGGAATGTGGTTGCCCCGTTCGGCAGGAGAAACGTGACGGCGTAGTTCGCCGTTGATCCGGCGAACTCGAAACCGGCGTTCGTTCCGGAACCGCCGGCGTGGCATCGTGGGGTACTGAGATGGACCTCGGTGAGAGTGTCGGAGACAAATCCGGATACGACCATCGAGGCTTCCGGTGCGCCAGAGGTGGCCGAACGGGAGGCTGCCGCGGTCGCCGCATCGGATGCCTGCGTCGTCACGACAGGAGCTGCAGCCGCTGGCGAAGACGATGCTGCGACTGTCGTTGCGACCACCGGCACTGTCGAGCCCGGAGCCGTTGACGGAGCGATGTCGGGGGCGGTCGGCACCGTCGTCTTGACGGCTGTGACTGTTGGCTTCGAGTCGGTCGAACTGCACGCCCCCAGGGCGACGGTCGCACCACACGCAGTCGCAGCAGCGAACCGCCACCCCATGAAACTCATCGTTCCTCCCGCTGCTCCGCACAATTTGCGGGCCAGCCGACGATAGCCGGTGCCGGTCCGTCACTTGACCGGAGGCCTGCGATATGTTTCGGGATGTGAGCGAGGACGGCGCAGGAGAGCCAGTCGATCGCCGCTCTGCGCTCGCGATTCTGGCTGCCGGCGCCTTCCTCGCAGCGTGTAGCTCGTCGGCCGGCAAGCACTCCGGCACCGCCGCGTCGAATGTGACGACATCGACGGAGGCTGGCACGGCGACGGGTTCGAAGATCGGCACCACGAGCATCGCGAGCCCGTCGACATCCAGCCCATCGACATCCAGCCCGTCGACATCCAGCCCGACGACATCCAGCCCGACGCCATCGAGCCCGACGCCATCCGCTTCGAGCCACCCCGGTACGTCGACGACTCAGGTCGCGACCACCACGAATGCCTCGTCGACGACGGAAAGCGGCGACGAGTACTCGACCACGCCGACAACACTCGACGTCCCAGCGGTCGCAAGCGGCGAGATGCGAGATGACGATGTGCAGGCATTGGTCAGCAACTACGTGGGCACGTGGCTCGGCTCCTGGGCGGACGACACCGGCGCGTCGGGCACCGGCCAGATCGGTGTCGCGATCGACCTCGCTGCGCGCCTCGCCACCATCGACGTGTCGTACGAGGGTCCGATCGTGCTCGGCGATTCACCTGCGCCTGCGACAAATCGATTTCCCATCGACGGGTTCGTCGACGTGCCCGAAGAGTTCTCGATCCCGACTGCCGGCTACGGCGCTGTCGCTGTGTCGATCGAAGGGTTCGGCCAGAGTCGACTGATCGCCACCAATGTCCACGGACATCCCGAGATCGAGAGGATCGAGCTCAAGAGCGTGTTCGGCCAGGTCGGCCACGCAGCACTGACATACACGATCAACGAGACGTCCGGGACCATCGTTCACGGCGCGATCACATTTGCTCGCGGCGGCGATCGGCCGCCGACGCCGGCGAGCACGAGGGAGAGCCCGGAGGTGGGACTGATCAGTGGCGACACGGCCGCTGCATTGACGACCGCCGCCGAGCTGACCGCAGCGACCGGTCAGTCGGTCGGGGATCCCCAGGCCAACGGCGGCAAGGCGAACTATGCGCCCGGCGTGACCGTCAGCAATGCCACCGCCAAATCGGCCGATGGCGGCGTCATCGTGCAGTGGACGCTGTATCGCGGCGCCGACCTCGCCTCGATCCAGGCCTACTGGCGTTCGTACGACTCGAACACCCCCGTGCCCGGACTCGGCGACGACGCGAAGACGTACGCAGCGCTGCACATGCTCTACGTCCTGCGCGGCAACGACGCGCTGCAGCTGGAGATCATCGATCCGTCGAAGAACGGCAGCGCGCTGGACGCCGAGATCCTGACCGTCGCGCAGTCGATCGTGGCACGGATGGGCGGTCACTGACCACGTCGAGAAGGCGGGACATCCGCACGGCTCGACGGTGATTCTGATGCGAACGTAGGCTCTGAACATGCCGTCCCCGAAACGCGACGACCTCGACGACTACTACGCCCAGCTTCCCGGCGTCGCGAGTCCTCACCTCACGACGCTGCGCTCGTTGTGTCG
>JAYTRT010000587.1:0-11556 GCA_043746045.1 Actinomycetota bacterium
GCTGGTGTCTGGGCTGGTGTCTGGGCTGCGGTGTGGGCTCGATCGGGGGCTTCGACTACACCCATCGCAGGACGCCCTTCTTCCATGCGTATACCAATCCGAGCAGCAGGACGAAGACGAAGATGCCCATCTCGACCAGACCGAACGCTCCGTACACCTCGAGTTGCGTGGCCCACGGGAAGATGAACACCGCTTCGACGTCGAACACGACGAACAGCAACGCGAACACGTAATAACGAATCTGGCTCTGCGACCAGCCGTGGCCGACGGGATCCACACCACTTTCGTAGGTGAGCATCTTCTCGTAGCTCGGCTTGTTCGGCCGGATCGCAGCGGAGATGGCCAGAAGGAGGCCGGCGAGCACAAGTGCGATCGCGCCGAACCAGAAGACTGTCAGGTAATCCCGAAGAAATGCGGACATCGCCGTAGAAGCTACTACGGAGGGCGAATCGGCTCACAAACCCGAGCCCGAGAGCTCGGAGGTTTTGCGCAACTGGAGGCTTTGCACGCCTCTCGGGCGTGCTGCAAAGCCTCCAGTGCTGCAAAGCCTCCGAGGCACTAGTCGGTGCTGCGCCAGTTGCGATTGGCCTTGCGCTCGGCCGTGTGCTTCTTGGCTGTGATTCGTCGCTCGACAGCCCCTTTGCCAGGGCGGGTGGCGCGACGAGTGCGTGGAACATGCGCAGCGGCATCGATCATCACACCGAGCCGGTCGAGGGCATCGCTGCGGTTGCGACGTTGGGACCGCTCGTTCGACGCGACGATGTGCACCTCTGCACCGAGCTTGGCGATGACGCGACCTGCGATGTGCGGGGGCAGTCCGAGCCGGCCCATGTCGCAGATCAGCTCGGCTTTGCTGTCCGTCGTGTTCACGTGCTGGCCGCCGGGGCCGGACGATCTCGAGAACCGCCACGAGAACGCGGCGGGTTCGAGCCGAAGGCCGCCTCGCGTGACAGGTTCGGCTTCGTCCATCACATCGCGCTGTGGCTGACGTCGTTCCACAGCGCCAGAGCTGGTCCGTCGCGAACGTCTTCGATGATGCTCACAGATGCCGTGTCCAGCGCCAGATGGCGGCCCAGTTCACCCGGCTGACCAATCGCTCTGGCTGCGAAGATGCGCAGCAGGTGGCCATGGGCGAAAATGATGCCGACGGGCGCCGGACTGGAATGCACGTCATGCAGGAACGAGTCGACACGCGCTGCGACATCGGCGACCGTCTCCCCGCCGGGACAACCGTCCCAGATGGTCCAGTCGGCATCGTGCTCACGGATCTGCGCCGTTGTCAGACCCTCGTAGTTGCCGTAATCGAATTCATGAAGGCGTGCGTCAACTGTGTAGGGCGTGCCGCCGAGAACGATCTCAGCAGTCTGACGGGCCCTTGCCAGCGGACTCGACCAACTGGTGACGAAGGTCTGACCGATCAGGGCGCGGACCTTGCCACGAGTCGCTGCAGCCTGGGCGCGCCCGTGCTCGGTCAGGGAGATATCGGTGCACCCGGTGTGGCGACCGTTGGCGCTCCACTCCGTCGCCCCGTGGCGGACCAGGATCAGCTTCACCGTGTCAAGGTAGCCGCATGTGTTAAGCCTTTTCCGGTGGACGTGGATATCGAGGCCGCCATCCGACGGGTTCCTGCCTGGTCACGCGGCGGCATCGTCATCCGACCTCTCTCCGGTGGCATCACCAATCGCAACTACGTCGTCACCTTCGATGGCGACGAATACGTCGTCCGGATCCCCGGCGAGCGCACCCAACTGCTCGGCATCGATCGCAAATTCGAGGGTCAGGCCGCCGTCCGGGCCGCCACTCTGGGCATCGGACCGCCCGTGTTCGGCGAGCTCCCCGGTGTCGGCACGCAGATCACCCAGTTCATTCCCGGTCGTCATCTCGACGAGGCCGAGTTCGTCTCCTGCCTCGACGAGATCGTCGATCTGATCAAGCGGTTCCACGAGAGCGGGCCACTCGCCGGCCAGTTCCCCGTCCATCGCGTTGTCGAATGGCACGCACGCGACGCGAGCAGCCATGGAGCGATCCCACCGGCCGCCTACGAGCGGTTGCATCAGCAGAGCCGGCACATCGAACTGGCCTTCGCCGCTTCCCCGACCGAGCGCGTCCCGTGCCACAACGACCTCCTCCCGAGCAACGTGCTGCGCGCCGATGGCGACAGCGGTACTCACGACGCCGACCGGATCTGGCTCCTCGACTACGAGTACGCCGGAATGAACGACGTGTTCTTCGATCTCGCCAATCTGAGCAGCAGCAACGGTTTCAACGACGGCGTCGACGAACGCCTGTTGACTCGCTACTTCGGTGCGGTGACTGCATCGCGGTGGGCGCGGCTGCAGTTGATGAAGGCGATGAGCGAATTTCGCGAGGGGATGTGGGCCGTTGTCCAACAGGCGATCAGTTCGCTGGACACCGATTTCGTCGCCTACGCGGATGAACACCTTCACCGATGCGAGCGGATCGTTGCCTCCCCCGACTTCGGCCGATGGCTCGGCGACGCTCGTGCCGATCCCCAGATCGGCCAGTGCTGAAACGCCGGGTCGACCAGCGATCAGGTGCCGGCCACGGCCTGCAGGTACCAGTCGACCAGATGCTCGGCGTTCGGCCGGCTGTCGAGCACGTTGCGCGAGGTCTCCGCGCGTAATGCCTCGGCCGACGAACCCAGCCTCTCCAACGTGTCGGCGCCGTCGATCGCCCAGCGGGTGATCATCGATTCGTTGACTTCGGGATGAAACTGGGTGGCAAAGGTTCGACCGATGCGGTAGGCCTGCGTCGCTCTGGGCGAGTGGGCCAACGTCTCCGCTCCGGAGGGAACCGTGACGGCGTCCGAGTGCCACTGCATCCACGGTCCACTCGGAATCGCGTCCGGGATGTCGCTGACGATGTCGTCGTACCAACCGATCTCGGGCTCTCGCGCCGGTTCCACCGTTCCACCGAGCGCAGTTGCGATCGATTGAGCGCCGAAGCAGATCCCGTACATGGGGATCGTGCGATGGTGCGCCGACTGCAGCAAGGCCAGTTCGGCCGCGACCAGCACGGCCACGTCAGGCCAGTAGACGGACCATTCCGAGCCCAGCGCGATGATGAGGTCCACTCCGTCGAGGGTCGGCCATTCTCGGGGATTCTCTCGATGGCACTCGACGAACGAGTACCCGTGATGCCGGAAACGTTCGCCGGTGAAACCCGCATCGCAGTCGACCGAGTTGGCGATGAGCAAGGCGCGCACGCCGCCAATGTAGACGCACTGTCGTGGTCGGCACGGCAGAATGGGCCCATGCCCGCCCCGCTCATCGTCATCGTCGGCCGAGTCAGCCCAACGGCCGAGAACGTGCGCGGCGAGGCCTTTTCGTTCGGACAGCGGTACTCGCGGGCAGTCGTGCGCGCCGGCGGGATCCCACTGATGCTCCCGCCGATTCCCGAGTTGACCGATGTGCGCCTCCACCAACTCCTACACCGAATCGACGGTGCGGTGTTTCACGGCGGCGGCGACATCGACCCGCTTCGGTACGGTCAGGTCCAGTCGGCTGAGCAGGTGTACGGCATCGTCGACGAGCACGACATCGTGGAACTCGCGGTGATGCGCACGGCGATCGAACTGGACATCCCGGTCCTCGGCCTGTGTCGCGGCATCCAGCTACTGAACGTCGCTCGCGGCGGCACGCTCGTGCAGGACGTCGGTACCGATACCCATTGGCATCAGTACCTCCCGGTCGAACTCGACGCCGGTTCGCGTCTCGCCAAAGCATTCGGCACCCACACACCGCAGCAGTGTCATCACGTTCATCACCAAGCCCTCGATACCATCGGCGATGATTTGCGGGTCGTCGGTCGAGCCCCCGACGGCATGATCGAGGCGGTCGAGCTGGAATCGGCGACGTGGATCGTCGCCACCCAGTGGCATCCCGAGGACAACGCGGCCGATGACACCGAGCAGCAGAACGTCTTCGACGAACTCGTTCGCCAGGCGTGTGCCCACGCCACACGTTCTTCGTGAGGACATACGCCTACGTACGGATCTGATCTCGCGCTGAGCAGGGTGTGCCCGGTTCGGCAGAATGACCGGTTGACTGACCGAAATGACCACTGATAGTCGTCCCACGAGGACGTCTGCGACAGGTCAGCGCGAGTACTTCACTCGTCGGCAAGCCAATGCCGGTGGCGTCTCAGACGCGATGCTTCGGAGCCGAATCCAGAGCGGCCTCCTCCACAAAGCCGGCGTGCGAACATTCGCCAGTCCGGTTCCGTCACCATCGGAGACGGGCGCACTGCAAGCCCTGATGCTCGACATCGGCGATCCTGTCTGGGCCTTCGGTCCCACCGCGGCAGCCCTGAACGGTTTCGACGAGTTCATCGTGGCCGCGCCCTTCCACCTCGTCACCGAACGAGTCCGGAACGTGCACAGGGTCGGCCACTCCATCCACACGGTTGCTGCGCTTCCGTTGCTCGACCGCGCCGTGGCCTGCGGAATCGCGACAACCAGTGCGACTCGGACCATCATCGATCTCGCTCGCCACGTCTCGCCGGCCCTGGTCACGGCGGCTCTCGATTCGGCACTGCGCGACGGCCTCACCAGCGAAGACTTCCTGCACGGCCGGATCAGCTCGCTCCGGTCGAAGGGTCGGTACGGAATTCCGAAGCTGCTGGCCATCATCGAAGGGTCCGAAGCCAGCCGTGGTGGCCACTCGTGGCTCGAGCGACGCTTCCTCCAACTGGTGGCCGATGCCGGGCTGCCTCGCCCGGTCGCCCAGGTCGTGCTGTCGCGCTCCGGTCAACGGCTGATCCGGGTCGACTGTTTCTTCGCCGAGGCCGCACTAGTGGTCGAGGTGTTGGGCTACCGCTGGCATCGCACCGAATTGCAGATGTCACGCGATGCCGAGCGGGCGAATCGGTTGATGCTCGACGGACAGCGGATGCTGCAATTCACCTACTCGACCATCGCGGAGCACCCCGTGCGGGTGATGGTCGATCTGAGCGAGGCGCTTTTCGGCCCGGCCGGCCTTTCAGCGTGAGATCTCAGGCGAACGTAGGGGTATGTCCTCACACAAAGCGCCGTCCGGAGCGAGCGGGGCGGTAGCGGCTGGGTGGGTCAGCCGGTGATCGGTGTCGCGAACTGGACGACTCTGTTGCTGGCGTCGATGATCCAGCTCGGGTAGAAGCCCACCAGCAGCGTGAAGCCCGCGCAGAGGACGATGGCCAGACCGGTCGAGAACGGGACGACGACTGCCTCACGCTCGTCGTCTCCGGCTTCGGCATCCTGCAGCCAGACGCTGACCATGATCCGCAAGTACAGGAACGCACTGATCACCGCGGTGACCATCGCGATGATGGCGATGGCGTAGCTCTTCTGGTCGACGGCGGCCTGGATCACGCCGAACTTGGCCGTGAATCCCGAGGTCAGCGGGACGCCGGCCTGAGCGAGGAGGAAGATGGTCAAGGCGATCGCCAGACCCGGCTTCTTCTTCGACAGGCCGCGGAACGAGCCGAGGTCGGTCGCACCGTCGCCAGTACGGCTGACGAGGCTGACAACGGCGAACGTGCCGCAGACGAGTACCGAGTAGAGCAGCAGGTACAGCATCGATGCCGGGACACCGCGGCCGGCAGAGCCACCGGCGTGGCCGGCTGCCTCGACGCCGATCAGGATGAAACCGGCGTGGTTGATCGACGAGTAGGCGAGCATCCGCTTGACGTTGGTCTGGACGGTGGCCGAGACAGCGCCGACCACCAGCGTGATGACGGCGATGGTCCAGATGACGGGCTGCCAGTCGTCCTTCCAGTTGGGAAGCGCCACGACGAGGACCCGCAACATCGCCGCGAACGCTGCTGCCTTGCCGATCGATGCGAAGACCGCTGTGATCGGCGTCGGGGCGCCTTCGTACACATCCGGTGTCCAGACGTGGAACGGGGCAGCGGCAACCTTGAACGACAGGCCGACGAGCAGGAGCGCGATTCCGACCAGGACGATGACGTCGTTGCGCACTTTCGGGATCCGGTCGAACGATGCGACGATGGCCGAGAAGTTGGTCGAGCCGGTGCTGCCGTAGATCAGGGCGATGCCGTACAGGAAGAAGGCCGACGAGAACCCGCCGAGGACGAAGTACTTGATGCCGCTCTCTTGGCTTTCGATCCGCTTACGGTGGCTCGCGGCGAGCACGTAGAAGGCGATCGACATCGTCTCCAGACCGAGGAACAGCACGATCAGGTCGTTGGCCATGACCATCACGATCGCTCCGACCGCCGCCATCAGGATCAGCCCGTAGACCTCGGGCCCGTCCATGCCTTCGCGACGGAGGTAGTCGTCGGCGATCAATGCCGTGAGCGCAACCGAGACGACGATGATGATGGTGCCGAACATCGAGAACGCGTCCCACGAGAGCGCATTGCCGATCAGGAAGCGAGGAGCCGAGCGGCTGAGGTCGTGCCACTCGATGAATGTCATGACCAGCGCGCCGAGCGCGATTGCGACCGTCGTGTACGCGTAGGTGCGCTTCGGCCAGACGGGGGTCAGCGACGCACCGACGAGCAGGACCAGCCCACCACCGAGCAGTACCAGCAGCGGCGTGATGGCGAACCAGTCGATCGACGGGCCGACGAAATTGGTTGCAGCGAGGGTCACGGTTGACCTCCGTCAGCGGTGCCGGCCCCGGCGTCGTGATAGCCGCCCTGGCTGATCAGGGTGCGCACGCTCGGCTCGATCCGGTCGAGCAGAGGCTTCGGGTACACGCCCACGAAGACGATCGCAGCGATGAACGGCAACAGCACCAGGCCCTCTTTCACGCGGAGCTCGGCGAACGTCTTGTTCTCTTCGTCGGGCTCTCCATGGAACACACGCTGGTAGGCCCAGAGCAGATACAGGGCAGCGAGAATCACGCCGGAAGTGGCGACGACAGTCCACCAACGAGCGGTGATGAACGAGCCGATCAGGATCAGGAATTCGCCGACGAAGCCGTTCAAACCCGGCACGCCGATGGACGACAGCATCACGAGCGTGAAGACGCCCGCGAAGATCGGGGCGACCTTCTGCAATCCCTTCAACTCTGCGATCTGGCGCGTGTGGCGCCGTTCGTAGATCATTCCGACGAGCAGGAACAGCGCGCCGGTGGACACGCCATGGTTGATCATCTGCAACACGCCGCCACTGACCGATTGCGAGGTGAACGCGAAGGTGCCGAGGATGATGAAACCGAGGTGGGCAACCGACGAATACGCGACGAGGCGTTTGAGATCCTTCTGCATCGTGGCTGCGATCGCGCCGTAGAGGATGCCGATCACCGCCAGGGTGAGGAAGATCGCTCGGCTGTTGCGCGCGGCCTGCGGGAACAGGTAGATCCCGAAGCGGAGGAAGCCGTACGTGCCGAGCTTCAACATCACAGCGGCGAGGACGACCGACCCCGCCGTCGGCGACTGGGTGTGCGCGTCGGGGAGCCACGTGTGGAGTGGGAAGATCGGAACCTTCACGGCGAACGCGATCGCAAACGCGAAGAACAACCACCGTCCGGTCGACGCTGCGAAGCCACCCTTTTGGGCCAGCTCGACGAGGTCGAACGTGATGTGCCCTGTATGACCCTTGGCGATGAACACCGTCGCGACGATTCCGACGAGCATGAACGCCGAGCCGAACATCGTGTAGATGAAGAACTTGGTGGCTGCGTAGACCCGTTTCTCGTAGCCCCAGCCGCCGATCAAGAAGTACATCGGGACCAGGACGATTTCGAAGAACACGAAGAACAGGAACAGGTCGAGGCTGAGGAAGCTGCCCATCACACCGGCTTCCAGCATCAGCATCCATGCCAGATACGGCTTCTCGTCGTGATGCGGGTTCACGCCGATGATCGCCAGCGGGAAGATCAACGCCGTGAGGACGACGAGGAACAGCGAGATGCCGTCGACCCCGAGGTGCCAGCTGATGCCCCATGACGAGATCCACGTGTGCTTGGTCGTGAACTGGAAGCCGGCCTCACCGCTCTTGAACGAAGCGAGCATCCAGACGCTGATGGCCGCCGTGAAGACGGTGAACAGCACCGCCGTCAGTTTGACGAACTCGGGGCGTCGCTTGGTGATCGTGGCGATGATGACCGAACCAATCGCCGGCACGATCACGAGCGCGGTGAGCACCGGGAAGTGCCCCCCGATCAGTTGCGTTTCTGCGAGAAGGCCGCTCATCGGACGACGCCCCTGACGAAGAACCAGGCAAGGAGCAGGACGACGCCGACCCCGATCATGGCTGCATACGTACGGACGAGACCGTTCTGACCCTTACGGATGATGCCCGCCAAGCCCTGGACACTTCGCCCCGCTCCGTTGACTGCGCCGTCGATCACATTCGCGTCGAACCAGGCAACACCCTCGAAACTTTCGCGGCCCGGTCCACCCATGAAGTCGGTGATGCCCTTGTCGTAGTACCAGGCATTGGCCAGGATCTTCGGCTCGACCGCCTTGAACCTGTGCTTCGAGTAGACCGCGATCGCGAAGCCGATGCCGATCAACGCGCCGAGCGTTGCGATGCCGGCCAGTAACCACTTGATGTCGCTGGTACCACTCTTCAGACTTCGTTCACCGACGTCGACGACCGGCGCCAACCAACTCGACAGCTTCTCCGTCGTGTGATTGAACGGCAGGTTCAGACCGCCCGCGACGATGGCCAGACCGGCAAGGATGACGAGCGGCAGGGTCATCAACCATGGGCTCTCGTGCGGATGGATGTCGTGGTGCTGAGCAACCGGCTCGGCTGTTCCGACGTCGGTTTGCGGCCGGTCGTCGTTCCAATGAGCTTTGCCGTAGAACACCATGATCACCTGACGGGTCATGTAATACGCCGTCAGCAACGCGGTCACGAGCCCGAGCGCCCAGAGGATGGGGCTCTTGTCGAAGGCATACAACAGGATTTCGTCCTTGCTCCAGAACCCGGAGAACGGTGGCACACCTGCGATCGCCAACCAGCCGACGATGAACGTCGCGGCGGTGATCGGCATGAGTTTTCGGAGCGCGCCCATATAGCGCATGTCCTGCTCGTCGCTCATCCCGTGGATCACGGAACCGGACCCGAGGAACAGCAGAGCCTTGAAGAACGCATGGGTGACCATGTGGAAGATGGCTGCGACATAGGCGTGCGAACCAATCGCGAGGAACATGTAACCGAGTTGGCTCACCGTCGAGTAGGCGAGGACTTTCTTGATGTCGTTCTGCGACACGGCCACCGTTGCCGCGAACAGTGCAGTGGCCACGCCGATGATCGCGATCAACGTGGACGCCCACGGAGTGGCGTAACCGATCAGCGGGCTGATCCGGGTGAGCAGGAAGACACCGCTGGTGACCATCGTCGCGGCGTGGATCAGCGCGGACACCGGTGTCGGACCGGCCATGGCGTCGGGCAGCCAGATGAACAGCGGGATCTGCGCACTCTTGCCGCAGGCACCGACGAACAGCATCAACACGATGACAGTGGCAACGGTGCCCGTGATGGTTTTCGCCGAAGCGGCGTGGTTGATGGTGTCGTAGCTCAGCGATCCGATGAACTTGAACGACACGAACATCGCGATCATGAACCCGAAGTCGCCGACCCGGTTGGTGATGAACGCCTTCTTCCCGGCCGTCGCAGCGGACTCACGGGTGTGCCAGAAGCTGATCAGCAGGTACGAGCACGTACCGACGCCTTCCCAGCCGAGGAACGTGACGAGCAGGTTCTCGCCCAGGACGAGCATCAACATGCTGAACACGAACAGGTTCAGATACAGGAAGAACTTGCTGAACTTCGGATCACCGTGCATGTACCCGATGGAGTACAGGTGGATCAGCGTGCCGATACCCGTGACGAACAACGCCATCGTGATCGACAGCGGGTCGACCAGGAAAGCGAGGTCGACTTTCAATCCGCCGACCGGGAGCCACGTGAACAGGGTCTTGATGTGGTGACGCTGCTCGGCGGTCTTCGACATCAGATCGAAGAAGACGCCGACGGTGACGACGAACGCCCCTGCGGCCATCGCGGTCGCGAGATACCCGGCCTTGGGCTCACCGAGACGGCGGCCGAGGACGAGGATGATCAGGAACCCGGCCAGCGGCAGGGCAGGGATGAGCCAGACAACATCGAGCACGGCGGGGTCAGCCCTTCAACTCAGCGAGGTCGTCCGCAGTCGCGCCGGGCCGCTTGCGCAGGATGGCCACGATGATGCCGAGTCCGACGACGACTTCGGCGGCGGCGACGACGAGGACGAAGAAGACGGTGGTCTGGCCACCGATGTCACCGAGCTTCTTGGCCATCGCGACAAAGGTCAGGTTGACAGCGTTGAGCATCAGTTCCACGCACATGAAGAGGACGAGCGGGTTCCGGCGAACCAGCACGCCGACTGCACCGATCGAGAACAGCAGCGCCGCGAGGATCAGATACCAGGTGGTCGTCGGGGTGACCGTGGCAAGGATCATTTCGTTTCCACTTTTCCTGCACCAACGGCATCGTCGTGGATCCTCGCCGAGGTATCGACCGGTCCGCTCCTGCCCGGTCGACGAGCGAGGAGCACCGTGCCCACCACGGCAATGACAAGCAGCACGGATGTCACTTCGAACGCGAACACGTGATTGCTGAACAGGTCGTTGGCGAGCTGTTTGATGTTCGAGTCGTGATTGGCGTCGGTAGCGATCTCGATGCCCGTTCCTCTGGCGCGCAACGACGTGCGCCCTTTGATCACGGCCGCGCTGATCAGGGCGAACAGGCCCACCCCGACGATCGCCGCGAGTGGACGCTGCACCTTGACGGGATCGATCCGCAGTGACTCGGCACGGTCGACGCCGAGCAACATGATGACGAAAAGGAACAGCACGACGATCGCGCCCGCATAGACGATGACCTGGACGGCGGCCAGGAACTGAGCATCCTGGGCGACGAACATCACGGCAACGCCGAACAGCGTGAGAACGAGACTCAGCGCAGCGTGTACCGGATGCGAGCGGACGATCACGCCGACCGCTCCGATCAGGATCATCAGCGCCGCGCAGATGAAGACGAACAACTGCATCGCTATTCGTCCTGCTTCTGGCTGTCGCGTACCGCGTCGCGAACGGCCTGCACCGGTTCGGGACTGCGCACGCCGTATCCCAGTTCGCCACTCCAGCCGTTGATGCCCTCGAAGTCCGCGTTGCCGCTCGGCGACGTGGCACGCATCCAGCCGCTGGTGTGCAGGTCCTCGCCGAGGCGCCAGTCCTCCCACGGCATGTGCTGCGGTTGCCCGTCGTCACCGACGAGCAACTCGGTCTTGGTGTAGATCGCGTCCTGCCGGTTGGTGAAGCTGAACTCGAACAATTTCGTCTCGGTGATTGCTTCGGTCGGGCAGGCTTCGACACAGAGGTCGCAGTGGATGCAGCGCAGATAATTGATCTCGTAGACGAACCCGAAGCGCTCGCCCGGCGACGTGGGGATGTCAGGGTCGTTGTCGGCACCACGCACGTAGATGCATTTCGCCGGACAGACGCCGGCACACAGTTCGCAGCCGATGCACTTTTCCATCCCGTCTTCGTACCGGTTGAGGACATGGCGTCCGTGTAGGCGCTCCGGCTTCGGCGACT
>JAYTRT010000588.1:0-3762 GCA_043746045.1 Actinomycetota bacterium
CGGCGGACGCGGCGGCGTGGAGCCGCCGATGGCGGGGATCGATCGACAGCACTGCGCCGAGCAACGCCACGGTGTACGGGTGGCGGGGCATGTGGTAGATCTGCTCAGCCGAGCCCATCTCGACCACTTTGCCGTGGTACATCACCGCGATCCGGTCGCTGACCTGGTACACCACGGAAAGGTCGTGCCCGACGAACAGGTAGGCGATGCCGAACTGCCGCTGGAGGTCGCGAAGCAGGTTGATCACCTGTGCCTGCGTGGACACGTCCAATGCACTGACCGGCTCGTCGCACACGATCAAAGCCGGGTTGAGCGCGAGTCCACGGGCGATCGCAACACGCTGTCGCTGCCCACCGGACAGTTCGTGTGGCCGGCGACCGGCGACGCTCGGATCGAGCCCGACCTGATGCAACAGGTCATCGACCCGCTGCGCCCGGTCGGCCTTCGTACCCCGATGGTGAACCTCGAGCGGTTCGGCGACCGACTCACCGATGGTCATCGTCGAATCGAGCGATGCGTACGGGTTCTGGAACACCACCTGGATGTCTCGTCGGGTCGACCGCTTGGCTTCGCCGCGCTGGGCACTGATGTCGTGACCGCGAAAGCGCACCGTTCCGGCACTCGGCGCGGTCAAACCGAGCACCATCCGGCCGACAGTGGATTTGCCGGCACCGCTTTCGCCGACGACGCCGAGGGTCTCGCCCTCGACCAGTTCGAATGTGACATCGTCGACTGCGTGGAACGACGACTTCCGGCCGAGCCGGCCGCCGCGCAACGCGTAGGTCCGGCGCAGACCATCGACCCGCAGCAGCACCGCCGCCGCACCCTCGGCGGACCGAGCGCTCACCTGTTCGAGCGGTCTCTCGGCGATCGCGACATCGACCCCACGGAGATGCAACTCGAGATGGCGGATGCATCGCACGCTCGTCGTCTCGTGTCCGACAACGTGTACGAGCGGTGGAGGTGTCGTTCGACATGCATCGATCGCGTACGAGCAGCGCGGGTTGAAGCGACATCCGGTGGGCATCGCATCGGCGTTGGGGACGATGCCGTCGATGGTCGCCAGTGGCATGCCCTTGACGGTTGCCTCGGGCTGGGCAGCCAGCAGCGCCTCTGTGTACGGATGGGTCGGCGCGGTGAACACCTCGACCGCCTCGCCTCGCTCGACGATCTCTCCGCCATACATCACCGCCACCTCGTCAGCGGTCTCGGCGATCACCGACAGGTCGTGGGAGATGATCAGCAGACTCATGCCCGTCTCGTCCTGCAGCGAGCGCAGCAGCCCGAGGATCTGAGCTTGGACGGTCACATCGAGCGCCGTCGTCGGTTCGTCGGCGATCAACAGCTTCGGCCCGAGCGAGATCGCCATCGCGATCATCACCCGCTGAGCCATGCCACCCGACATCTGATGCGGGTAGTCGTTCATCCGCGCTGCAGCGCGATGGATGCCGACCCTGTCGAGCAACTCGATCGCCGTCGCGCGAGCATCGCCACGAGACACATCGCTGTGAGCGCGCAGCGTCTCGACCATCTGGTTGCCGATCGTGAACGCCGGATTGAGGCTGTTCTGCGGATCCTGGAAGACGACGCCGATGTCCTTGCCACGCACCTGGCGCAGTTGTGGCTCGGTGAGGGTCGAGAGGTCGCGTCCGTCGAAGCGCACCGTTCCGGTCGAGATACCGAGGGCCGATGGCAGGAGCCGCAACAGCGACATCGCCGTCACGCTTTTCCCCGATCCGCTTTCACCGACGATGCCGAGGGTCTTGCCGGCATCGATCGAAAAGCTGACATTACTGACGAGACGCAACGCACCCTCACCCCGACGGACATCGATCGACAGGCCGGCAACTTCGAGCAGGCTCATGCCTGCGCTCCGACAGCCAACTCGGCCTGGGTGATTCGCTCCCTGCTGGCCAACGCGTCGCGAATACCGTCGGCGACGGCGTTGAACGACAGCGACAGCAGAACGATCACGGCTCCCGGCACCAGGACGAGCCGCGGGGTGTTGTTGATGAACGAAAAACCCTGCTGCAACAGGCTCCCGAGGCTGGCGTCCGGCGGTTGGACGCTCAATCCGATGTACGCCAAGGCACCTTCGGCCAGGAGTGCGAAACCGACGCTGACGAACGCCTGCACGATCAGCGGCGAGGCGATGTTCGGCAGGATGTGTCGACGGATGATCCGACCAGAACCGGCGCCGATGACGACCGCTGCTTCGACGAACGATTCTTCACGCACGGCCAACACCTGACCGCGTACGAGTCGGGCGAACCCTGGCATGAACGCCACCGAGAGGCCGATCATCGCGTGGGTCACGCCGTGCCCGAGGATACCGACGACGGCCATCGCCATCAACAGTCCCGGAAGTGCCATGATCGCGTCGGTGGTGCGCATCAGGACGGTGTCCACCCACCCCCCGATGTATCCACTGACGAGGCCGAGCAACGTGCCACCGACAAGGGCGAGCGCGACTGCGATCAGACTGGCCAGCAACGACGTACGAATGCCGAACAGCAACCGGCTGTAGAGGTCGAAGCCCGTGTTGTCGGTGCCGAGGTAGTGCTTGCGCGAGAACGAGGCCATGAACTCGGATGTCATCTCGTCGAGTCCGTGCGGCGCGAGCAGCGGGGCGAAAATGCCCGCCAGGGTGATGACGACGATCACGATCGCAGCCACCATCGCGATCTTCTGCTTGCGGAACCGACGCCAGACGTTGTTCTTCGGCTGGCGAGATTTGGCAGCGGTGCTCACGCCAGACGCACCTTCGGGTTCAGCCATGCGTAAGCGATGTCGACCACGAGGCTTGTCGCAACGACGATCCCGGCAAGAGCCAGCACAACACCCTGCACCACGATGAAGTCCTTGTTCTGAATGGCCTGCAGCGTGTACGCACCGAGTCCCGGGAGCTGGAAGATCTGCTCGATGATGACCGAACCAGCCAGCAGGTATCCGACGCGAACCCCGACGATGGTCAGGGCCGGCATCGCTGCGTTCTTCAGCGCGTGCTTGATCGTGATGCGCGCCGGGTGCAGACCGCGAGCCTTCGCAGCGCGGATGTAGTCCTCCTGGGCCACACCGACCAGGCCGGTGCGGAGCTGCCGGGCCATCTCCGCGCCACCGACAAGAGCGATGCTCAGCGCCGGCATCAGCATGTGCCTGGCCCACTCGGTCGGTGACGTGGAGAAGCTGACGTACGACATCGCCGGTAGGAGGTGGTTACGCACCGAGAGCACGTAGACGAACAAGGTCGCCAGGAGGAAGTTCGGGGCGGCGAGACCGAGCGACACCCCACCGAGCAACAGCTTGTCGAGCTTGCTGCCCGGTCGCATGCCCTGGATGATGCCGAGGGGAATGCCGATCGCGAACATCAGGATCAATGATGCGATCGCCAACGAAAGTGTCACCGGGAAGCGGCGCGCGATCTCGCTGGAGACGCTGCGGTGGGTTGCCACGGACGTTCCGAAATTGCCGTGGACCACATCGCTCAGCCACCGCGCATAACGAACGGGTGCCGCGTCGTCGAGGTGGAGCTCGGCTCGGACGTGAGCGAGTTGTTCCGGGGTCGCGCCGTCGCCGGCGATGGCCTGCGCTGGGTTGCCCTGGATTGCCTGGGCGAGCAGGAACGTCCCGATCGTGATCAGGAACAGCAGCGGAATCGTGGCCAGCAAACGCTTGACGATGACACGTATCACGTACAACTCACCTGCAGCGGCCCCCTTCGCCCATCAGTGTAAAGATAACAGGGATGGGCGGAGCGGTCGA
>JAYTRT010000589.1:0-3758 GCA_043746045.1 Actinomycetota bacterium
GTGCGACCGTCGATGTGCATCGAGTAGTTCTCGATGCCGTTGCAGTAGCCGACCTCGGCCATCATCTCGAGGTCGTACTGGGTGCGCATCCGCAGCCGCTGGGCTTCGAGCAGCTTGCCCTCTTTCTCGAAGTAGGCGAGCCGCTCCTGCAGTTCGGCCTCGATGCCGATGACCGCCTTGCGCATCCGCTCCTCGCCGGCGACGTAGTGGGTGGCCGGGAAGACCTGGATCCGCGGCGTTTCGCGCAATTGCTCGCCGGTCAGCGGATCGACCACCGTGATGCGATCGACGGTGTCGCCGAACATCTCGATCCGGATGACCGCTTCCTCGTAGCTCGGATGCACCTCGATCGTGTCGCCACGGACGCGGAACTTGCCACGCCCGAGGGCGATGTCGTTGCGATCGAACTGCAGGTCGACCAGCCGGCGAAGGATGCTGCGCTGGTCGTAGTCGACGCCGACGCTGAGATCGAGCATCTGCCCCTTGTACTCCTCGGGGTTGCCCATGCCGTAGATGCAGCTGACGGACGCGACGACGATGGTGTCGCGTCGGGTCAGCAGGCCGGCTGTCGCGCTGTGACGGAGCCGATCGATCTCGTCGTTGATCGACGAGTCCTTCTCGATGTAGGTGTCACTCGAGGCGATGTAGGCCTCTGGCTGGTAGTAGTCGTAGTAGCTGACGAAGTATTCGACCCGGTTCTCGGGGAAGAACTCTTTCATCTCCTGGGCCAGCTGCGCTGCGAGCGACTTGTTCGGGGCCAGGATCAGGGTCGGCTTCTGCACGCTCTGGATGGTCCACGCGATCGTTGCCGACTTTCCTGAACCAGTGATGCCGAGCAGCGTCTGGAACCGGTCGCCGCGGTTGATCCCAGCGGTCAGCTGCTCGATGGCTTTCGGCTGGTCGCCTGCGGGCTCGAAGTCGGACACCACCTTGAACGGAATCACGGATCGAGTCTATCAGCGAACACGTGTACGGTCACGAGGAAATTCGGGTGCGCGATACCCCGGCTCAGCGCGAGATCACAGTCGAACGTACGTGTTTGTCCTCACCCAGAACGCTCGCAACCCGGGGGCCGGAACTCTGCGCGAGATCACAGTCGAACGTTCGCTTGTCCGCTCGCACAGATCGGGGTCGTGCTCAAAAGCGCGCCGCGGGGTGGCCCTGAGCTGACGGGTCGCTCAACTGCGCCCCGCGGGGCGGTTCCGAGCGAACGACATTCACCCACAACCCGCTTGACATCCCGGGGGCCGGAACTCTGCGCGAGATCACAGTCGAACGTTCGCGTTTGTCCTCGCACAGAGCGGGGCGGGTCACGTCAGATGGTTGTCGATGGGTGCCCAGTCGACGGAATCAGTGAGACGGATGTCATCGGCGGCGACGGGGTCGAGGCTGCGCATCCACTCCCACAGCGGGATGATCTGGACAGTCAGAGCAGCTCGGTCTCCAGAGTTGTCGATCACGAAGTCGGCCTTGGCGAGACGCTCCTCACGAGTTGCCTGGCGGGCGATGCGCGCCCGCGCGTCGGCCTCGTCCATCCCACGCGAATTGACCAGTCGATCGACCGCCATCTCGACAGGCAGGTCAACCACCGCAACTCCGGCGACCGGATATCTGCTGTTCTCGATCAGCAATGGAACGTCGAGCACCACCACATCGTCCGTGCCGAGGTGAGCACGCATCCGACGACGGATCTCGGCACCGATCGCCGGGTGGGTCAGCGCGTTCAGATCCTTCAGCAGATCCGGATTCGGGAAGACGAGCGCAGCAAGCGCCAGCCGGTCGAGCGTTCCGTCAGCGGCGACCATCTCGTTGCCGAAGCGGTGGACGATCGCCATGAATACGGTCTGGCCAGGCTCCTGCAGCTGACGAGCCGTCGCGTCGGCGTCGATGACGACCGCGCCCAGTTCGGCAAGCGCAGCTGACACCGTCGATTTGCCGGAACCGATACCACCGGTGAGTCCCACCACGATCACGACGTACCTCCGTACTTGAGTGACTCGTAGCCTCGCACCCCCATCAGAGCGTCGCCAAGGCGCGCACCGAACCAACGATGATGTCGGGGGCTTCCTGTGGCAGGTTGTGCCCCACGCCGGGAACGATCTGCTCGTTCAGCAGACGCGTGAATTTGGTGATGTCGTCCGTCGGATCCGCGAGTTGGGGTGGCGCCCCGACTCCGTCATCACCGCCGTACAGGACAACGGTCGGCACGTCGACGGTCGGTTGATCGGCAAGCCGGCGCTCCACGTCCGCGTACGCGCGGTCGCCGCCGACGCGCCCGAACCGGTGCCGATACGAGTGGATGACGACGTCGACGAAATCCGGGTTCGCGAATGATGGGGCCGTGACGTCGAACGCCGTGCCGAAATCCCACGTCGGCGACCACAGTTCCCACAGCAACGTGCAGAACTCGTTCCGGTGCAGTGCGAGACCGGCTGGGCCGCGATCGGCGTTGAAGTAGTGCTGATACCAGAACCGGTACTCGTCGTCCGGAGCGAGGGGTGTCGCAGCGGCGGCGATGTCCTGGATGTTGTAGCCGTCGACGGAGACCAGACCATTGACACGTTCGGGCCAGAGTGCAGCGACGATGCAGGCAGCCCGGCCGCCCCAGTCGTAGCCGACCAGCGTTGCCCTGTCGATGTGCAGCGCGTCGAGCAGACCCAGCAGATCTGCGGCCAAAGCGCCCTGCTGACCCGAGCGCAGCGTCTGCGGATCGAGGAAGGACGTCGGACCAAAGCCGCGCAGGTACGGGACGATCACCTTCCGACCGTCGTCAGCCAGCTCGGCGGCGACCTCGTCATAAGCGTGCACGTCATACGGGAAGCCGTGCATCAGCAGCACTGGTGCGCCGGTTGCCGGGCCGGACTCCAGATACGACACGTCCAGGGTCGATGTTCGGATCGACCGCTCGACGGAGACTCGGCCACCCTACGTGACCACAAATCGCACAACGCGAAGCGGAGGGTTTGCGCCGCACCCGAGGTGTCGGCAAATCCTCCGCTTCGCAAAACCTCCGAGGAATTAGGCCTCGACGGCTGCTTCGGTGACGGGTGCGGATGTCGGTGCGTCGCCGTCGGGGATGCCACCCTCGGGCGGTGCCTCGCCGTGCTCCTCGTAGTACTCGGCCCACGCAGCTTCACGCTCGACATCGTCGGCGCCGACTGCCCAGTTGCCGTGCTCGTCCATCTCGAAGTGCTGGCGATACTCTTCGGCCAGCTCGCCACCCTCGGCGGCCTGCTTGATCGACAGGCTGATCCGGCGACGGGCGAGGTCGAGATCGATGATCTTGACCCACAGTTCCTCGCCGGGTGTGACGACCTGCTCGGGGGCATCGACGTGATGAGCGCTCATCTCGGAGATGTGGACCAGGCCTTCGATGCCCTCGCCGACCTGAGCGAACGCACCGAACGGGACGAGCTTGGTGATCCGGCCGTAGACCAGTTGACCGACTTCGTGACCGTTGGCGAAGATCTGCCACGGATCCTGCTGGGTGGCCTTCAGCGACAAGCTGATCCGCTCGCGGTCGAAGTCGACATCGAGCACCTGGACGGTGACCGGATCGCCGACGGCGACGACGGCGCCCGGATGATCGACGTGCTTCCACGACAGTTCACTGACATGGATGAGGCCGTCCATGCCGCCGAGATCGACGAACGCACCGAAACTCACGACGCTACTGACGACACCCGTGCGGACCTCGCCCGGCTTCAGGTTGGTCAGGAACTCGTCGCGAGCTTCCTTCTGCGTCTCTTCCAGGTAGG
>JAYTRT010000590.1:0-3752 GCA_043746045.1 Actinomycetota bacterium
GCGTAGTGAGCATCGATCCCCAGTTCGGCGCTGGCTCGGCCGACCTCGTCGACGGAGGCGTTCATCGCGCGTTGCATGCGGACCGCTGCATCGCGGCCGTGTCCGGCGGCGATGGTGTCCAGGCTCATCGGCAGAAGGGCCGAAGCCCACCCACCGTTGCGACCGCTGGCTCCGAAACCAGCGATGTCTCGTTCGAGAACGGCAATGCGCAGGGTCGGCTCGGCGGCGATGAGGTAGTGCGCCGTCCACAATCCGGTGAAGCCGGCGCCGACGATCGCGACGTCCACATCTGCGTCACCGGGCAGCGGCGGGCGGGGCTCGAGCGTGTCGTCCTCGGGCAGGGTGTCGTGCCAGAGCGACAACGATCGGTAGTTCGTCGGCTGCGTGTTCACCGCACGACCCGGTTGTCGATCAGTCGTACGCCGCCGAACCACACCGCAGCGAGCGCGAGCAGCGGGCCGCCGGCAACCACGGGACGACGCAGGGTCGAGGGGTCGACGATCTCGAAGTACTCCAACTCGGCGAGCGGTTCTGAATCGATCAACGTGACGGCCATCCGACGCAGCTTGGCGAGCATCGCCGTCTCCCCGGCGTCGCCCGTATCGCCGGCGCCGGTCGAGCACGTTGTTCGCATTCCCGCTGCTGTTGCAACCAGGTCGAGCGACCGCGGGACCACGACGGCCGCACCCCGTTGATCCGGGTTCAGTCGTTGGTTCCGGCTCGACATCGCCAATCCGTCGTGTTCGCGCACTGTTTCCACGCCGACGATCTCGATGCCCATGTCCAGATCCGCGACCATCCGGCTGATGATCGACAGCTGCTGGAAGTCCTTGCGGCCGAACACGGCGAGATCGGGGCGCACCGCATTGAAGAGTTTGGCGACGACTGTGGCAACGCCGCGGAAGTGTCCGGGGCGTCCGGCGCCCTCGAGTGGTTCGGACAGGGCGCCTGGCTCGACATGGGTTTCGAACCCGACCGGGTACATCGAATCCTGCGTCGGTGCGTAGACGACCGTGACACCACGTTGTGCGCATCGGGTGACGTCGTCGTCGAAGCGGCGGGGGTACCGCTCGAAGTCATCCGACCGATTGAACTGCAGCCGGTTGACGAAAATGCTGATCACGACCACGTCGGCACGCCGTTCGGAGACATCGACCAGCTGGAGGTGGCCCTCGTGCAACGCCCCCATCGTCGGGACCAGAGCGATTGTTCGGCCGTTGCGATGCTGGTCATCGGACCACGCCCGCATTTCCGCCGGCGTTTCGAAGATCAACACGGCGGCAAGCCTAGGGGTCAGCGAAACGCCGACGGGCACACATCGCGGTAGGCGAGGGGACCGCCGACCGACGTTGCGCTGAGGACCGCCTGTGTGCACGCCGCTGCGAAACACAGCGCAGCTGCTTCGAGGATCTCGTTGAGCACGGCGGGTCGTGTCCCCTCGGTTCGAAAGCCTGTGGTTGCCTCGGCCGGCAGCTCGTCGATTCCAGTGGCCAGGGCGAAGATCGTGTCACCGTCGAACATCGAATGAACGGGGCGAATTGCGCGAGCCATCCCGTCGTGACCGACCGACGCGACCTTCGTGCACTCTGCCTTCGACAACCGGGCAGTCGTGGCAACGACTCCGATGGTCGTGTTCAGCGTCGGTACTGGCTCGGCCGGCGCGACCACCGATGTCAACCCGATCAGCAGTTCTCGATCGGGGCGAGATGGCCGTCGAAGTCGGTGCGCCGTCGATTCCCACGGCAGCGCGGTCGCCCGCTCGATGACCGACCCAGCGGCGTTGACCACGGCGAGTGCAGCGACGACGATGCCTGACGACAGACGGGTACTCGCTGACCCGACACCGCCCTGCAGGCCGCCGGCGATCGCTCCGACGCCCGCGCCGACCGAGCCGTTGGCTTCCGGCGAACGACGAGCGGCACGTGCCGCGCGGATACCGAATTCACGATCCGGACGATTGGACAGTTGCCCGCCGCGGGCGAGATCGAAGATGACAGCGGCCGGCACGATCGGGACGACGGCTCCCGCGAGGTTGCCGATCGGAAAGCCGATGCCCCTCGACTCGAGGTGGGCCATCACGCCGTCGGCAGCAGCAAGACCGAACGCGCTTCCCCCCGTGAAACAGATTCCGTGCACCTGTTGAATCAGGTTCTCCGGACGGAGCAGATCCGTTTCGCGCGTGCCGGGGCCGCCGCCTCGGACGTCGACGCCAGCGGTCGCGCCGTTGACAGCGAGGATGACCGTCGTGCCGGTTCTCCAGCCACGCCCGACCCGATGGTGATGGCCGACGGAGATGCCGACCACGTCGGTCAATGAACCATCGGGATCGATCTCCATCATTCCCACAGCAAACGGATCTCGGGTTCGGGATCGTCGATGACCGTGCTCACCACATCGACCTGCAACGTCGATCGACGCGTCGAGTCGTACTGCGACCAGCCGGCCCGTCCCGTCACGGCGAGACCCGTGATGGCTTCGGTGTACGCGTCGGCGACCTGGATGCGCTCCGGCGATTCGCCGGTGAAGGCCTCCACGCCCTTCTTGTTCAGATTGTGGAAGGCGAAGGGGACGTCGATCGCATGGCAGGATCCGAGGACCCCCCCGAACGCAGTCGACGTCCACGTGAACCAGTACATCCACGTCGGCATGCCCGCTGCGGCGCGATCCTCGGCGAGCAGACGCGCCGGAACACGGAAGGTCTCATCCGTTTGGATCGCTGCGGCAAGCTGACTGTTGTTCGCCGTTGGCCGAGCCGACCGGTAGGCATCGAGCGCCGGTGCGACGAATTCGGCGCCGAAACGTGCTCCGGCCATCGCCTCGAGCGCTGCGTCGTCGATCTGTGCGAGCGAGGGGTTGAACGCCGTGAACATCTGCATTTCGTCACGAGTGGTGCCGAGCACGAGTGGCACAGGATTCGCCGCAGCTGCACGGCGGATCGGCAGAGGGATCAGGCTCGTTCCCGATGTCGGAGAGAACCCGCTGAACCCGGCTCCGACGTCGCGCAGCAGAGCCTGTTGCGCGTCCAGCATCTGATCGGGCGTGAGAGCGACTGCCTGCTCGCGATTCGACACCCCTGCAGCGTCGAGGAACTGTGATTCTGCCTCGGATGCTCGGTCTGCGTTGCGCAGCTGCGTGATCGACGGGCTCATCGCGAACGCGCGATGGAAGAGACCGGTTGCACTCGGGGTCGCCAGCAGCGCGACGATCGCCGACCCACCGGCCGACTCACCGAAGATCGTCACGTTTCCCGGATCTCCACCGAACGATGCAATCGCGTCGTGGACCCACTGGAGCGCGGCGATCTGGTCGTGAGTACCGAGGTTGAGATCGCCGAGAAAGCCGAACGCTCCGAGGCGGTAGTTGACGGTGACCACGACGACATCGGCTCTGCTGGCCAGTTCGGAGCCGTCGTACCAAGGCGTCGAGCCGCTGCCGTTGACGAAGGCTCCTCCGTGGATCCACACCAGAACCGGACGGAGCGCATCCGTGTTCGCCGACGGGGTGAAGACGTTCAAGAACAGGCAGTCCTCGCTCATCGGCAACGACCCGCTGCCGAAGGTGCGCTCGAGGACTCCTGGCGTCTGGTGGCACTGCGCGCCGTACATCGTCGCAGCCAGTTCGTTCCGCCAGTCGGTGATCAGGACCGGTGCGCCGAATCGCTGTGCCGTCGCGAACCGAATGCCCTTGAACACGTGCGTGGCGTCGCGATCGAGGCCGCGGACGTCGCCGAACGGCGTGCTCACGACGGTGGT
>JAYTRT010000591.1:0-3747 GCA_043746045.1 Actinomycetota bacterium
CACGCGGCCGAACGAATCTTCACCGACCCGACGCTGATGGCCGTCTGACACGGGTCATCGCCCGCGTCAGAAAATTGTTCAGGAAGTCAACAAAATCGCCAGCCGGTGTGCTACGTTTCTCTCGCGCTGAATCTGGCCGTCCTGAGTCGGGTTGCGCATGAATTGAGGGGGAGTTACATGCACACAAGGTTCATTCGCGCGGGCGCTGTCATCGGGGTTCTCGCCATCTCGGCGTCAGCCTGTGGCAGCAGCAACAAAACCGCCACCACCACTGCTGCGTCGACCGCCACGACGGCAGCGTCGACCGCCACGACGGCAGCGTCGACCGCGACAACGGCAGCCTCCACAGCGACGACCACAGCAACCACAGGTGGCGCCACACCGGCAATCTCGGTGGATGTCAGCACCACTGGTGGCAAGGTCGGATTCATCCTGCCCGACACCAAGTCGTCGGCCCGCTGGCAAGATTTCGACCTTCCGCTGCTCACCGCAGCGTGTAAGCAGGCCAACATCACGTGCGAGATCCAGAACGCCGAGGGCGACGCCACGAAGATGGCAACCATTGCCGATCAGATGATCACCGATGGCGTCAAGGTCTTGGCCATCGTCGACCTCGACTCCGCCTCTGGCGCTGCCATCCAGAAGAAGGCTGCTGCAGCCGGTGTCAAGAACATCGACTACGACCGCCTCACCCTCGGCGGGGCCGCCGACGCGTATGTGTCGTTCGACAACGTCGCCGTCGGTACGGCACAGGGCCAAGGTCTGCTCAAGTGCCTCGGTGGCACGGCCGGCGCGAAGGGCAAGAACATCATCGAGCTCGACGGTTCGCCGACCGACAACAACGCAACGCTGTTCAAGCAGGGTTACGTGGCTGCCGTCAAGGACAGCGGTATCAACATCGTCGGTGACGTCGCCGTTCCAGGCTGGGACAACCAGCAGGGTGGCCAGTTGTTCGAGCAGTTGCTGACAAAGGCCGGCGGCAAGATCGACGGCGTGCTCGTGGCCAATGACGGATTGTCGCTCGCCGCTCAGGCAGTGCTGACGAAGAACGGCCTGAAGGTCCCGACCACCGGGCAAGATGCGACGGTCGACGGCCTGCGCGCGATCCTCCAGGGCACGCAGTGCATGACGGTCTACAAGCCAGTCATCGCCGAGGCCACGGGTGCTGTCAACGCCGCAGTTGCGTTGCTCGCCGGCAAGAAGCCAGCGACGACCGACACGATCAACAACAAGACCGGTGACATCCCGTACACCAAGGCTGCGATCCAGTCGATCTTCATCGATTCGGTCAAGATTCCGGTGAAGGACGGCTTCGTCAAGCGCGACGACGTCTGCAAGGGCATCGAATCGCTGTGCACGGCGAACGGCATCTGAGAAAAACGTCAGACGTGACCGGTTCGCCGGTCGAGTGAAAGGGTGGCCCGCCCCTCTTTTGGGGGGTGGGCCACCGGTGTCTCGAAACCGTTTCAGCAGATGGTTGCGATGAGTGGGAAGCTGTTGCATCGCGAGGCCAAGGGGGCAAAGGTGAGTGAACCCGATCCGATCTTCGAAATGTTCAAGATCAACAAGTCGTTTGGGCCGGTGCACGTTCTGCACGACATCGACTTCCAGGTGCATCCGGGCAAGGTCACAGCGCTGATCGGCGACAATGGTGCCGGCAAGTCGACGCTCGTCAAGTGCGTCACAGGCATCTACGGTATCGACTCGGGCTCGATGGCCTTCGAAGGCAACCCTGTCACGATCCACGGTCCGAAGGACGCGGCTGCGCTCGGTATCGAGGTCGTCTACCAGGATCTTGCCCTGTGCGAGAACCTCGACATCGTCCAGAACCTGTTTCTCGGGCGCGAGCGGACGAAGTCCGGACTGCTCGACGAGCGCGAGATGGAGCGTCTCACTCGTGAGACGCTCTCCAGCTTGTCGGTCCGAACCGTGAAGAGCGTGCGCCAACAGGTGTCGTCGCTGTCCGGTGGCCAGCGACAGACGGTCGCGATCGCCAAGGCCGTGCTGTGGAACTCCAAGGTGGTGTTGTTGGACGAACCCACCGCTGCGCTCGGTGTCGCCCAGACCAAGCAGGTCCTCGACCTCGTCCGCAACCTTGCTGATCGCGGACTCGGTGTGGTGCTGATCAGCCACAACATGAACGACGTGATCCAGGTGGCCGACCGCGTCTGTGCGATGTACCTCGGCCGAGTTGCGGCCGATGTACCGATCACGAAAGAGACCAGACGTGAGTTCCTGGTCGAGTTGATCACCTCCGGCCAGTCCGGCAATGTCGGCCTTCGCGAGGCCGAAGAGGTGACCATCTGATGTCCACCGACAGAGACTCCAAGCACCGGGCCAACAACGAGGTCACGTTCAGCGATGCCGTGGTCAAAGAAGCGGCATCCGACTTCTCGTTCGACTCGGAACAGCGCGACCTTTCGATGTCGGTCTCGCAATACCTGTCCAAGCTCCGCTCGGGCGATCTCGGCGCGTGGCCCGCCTTGCTCGCGATCACGGTGCTGTGCCTCATCTTCGGGCTCTCACGGTCGAGCACATTCGTCACGATCACCAACTTCGGCAACCTGCTGCAGCAAGCGGCACCGATCATCGTCATCGCAATGGCCGTCTCGTTCGTTCTGCTGCTCGGCGAGATCGATCTGTCAGCGGGCTTTTCCGCTGGTGTCGCTGCGGCCGTCCTGGCCGTGCGATTGCAGAGTTCGTGGAACCTCGGCTTCTCGATCCTGGCCGCGGCCGCTGTGGCCCTCTTGCTCGGCTTGTTCACGGGCCTGCTGGTTGCCAGAGTCGGCATCCCGTCGTTCGTGGTGACGCTCGCCAACTTCTTGTCCTTCCAAGGCATCCTGCTCGAGCTCGTCAAGGACGGCGGAAACGTTCGTATCGAGAATCCGGCGATCAGCGCAATCGAGAACAAGAACCTGTCGGTCGGGCTGAGTTGGGCATTCGGCATCATCGTCGCGGTCGTGTTCGCGTTCAGTGTGCTGCGCAAACAGCGGTCGTCGGGCGGCACGGTTCCGCTGTCGCTCGCGTTCGTCAAGATCGGCCTCGTGACGGCCGGGGCGTTGACCTTCACCGCCATCTTGGCTCAGAACCGCGCGCTACCGGCGGCGAAGGAGAACGGGATCAAGTTGGTGGGCGTGCCCTACGCCGTACCGCTTGTGATGATCCTGGTCATCGTCGTCACGTTCGTGCTGACTCGCACCCGGTATGGCCGGCATCTCTACGCTGTCGGTGGCAACCAGGAAGCAGCACGCCGAGCCGGTATCAACGTCGCTCGAATCCGCACGTCTGCGTTCGCGGTCTGCGGTCTGTTGGCCGGTGTCGGCGGAGCGTTTCTCGCATCACGATTGAACTCTGTCGACTCCAACACGGGCGGCAGCCAGACGCTGCTGCTCGCGGTCGGCGCGGCGGTCATCGGCGGCACATCGCTGTTCGGTGGCAAGGGTCGAATGCTCAACGCCGTGCTCGGCGGCCTCGTCCTCGCGCTCATCCCCAACGGACTCGGCTTGGTCGGCAAGGCCAAGGTCTTCGGGGTATGGCGGGTCGACTTCAGTACCTCTGGCGTCAACTTCATCGTCTCCGGTCTCGTCCTCCTCGTCGCCGCTTCCGTCGACGCGATCAGTCGCAAGCGCACGGTGTCCTGACCCGACTCCTCGCACGAACAGCCACGAGAGGAGTGTGCCATCCTCGCCCGGTCGGCTCATTGCCGACGGCCTGGCATCGATCCGGAACGAGCTTTCCTCCATCGCC
>JAYTRT010000592.1:0-11507 GCA_043746045.1 Actinomycetota bacterium
GGCGACGTCGGTAAGAAGGTCACCGTTCCGGCCAACGACCGGATCGAAGTGAGGTTCCCCGCTGCGGCGGCGCAGGCAGGAACCGCCCGCTTCCGTGTCGCAGCAGTCAGCGGCGAGGCATCCGATGCAGCGACGGTCGAGCTCCCCGTGTACACGCCGGCGACGGCCGAAGCATTCGCGACCTATGGCGTCATCGACGAGGGTGCCACCGCGCAGCCGCTCGTCGCACCGACGGGTGTGTTTTCCCAGTTCGGTGGACTCGATGTGACGACCTCGTCGACATCACTCCAGGCATTGACCGATGCGGTCTTGTACATCAGCCAGTACCCGTACGACAGTTCCGACGCGATGGCTTCGCAGATCATCGCGATTTCGTCGCTGCGCGATGTCCTCGCCGCATTCCGAGCGCCGGGACTGCCGAGTAAGGCGACGCTCGACCAGACGGTTGCCGACGACGTCGACAAACTGGTCGCGTTGCAGAACAGCGACGGTGGCTTTCCGTATTGGGAGCACGGTCGAACATCGGATCCGTTCAACTCGATCGAGGCGACTCATGCCCTCGTCGTCGCCAAGACGGCAGGTGCCTCGGTCCCCGACAGCGCCATCCGATCAGCGTCGAACTACCTCGCCAACATCGAGCAGCACATCCCGGTCGAGTACGGCCAGCAGGCGCGAGACAGTCTCAGCGCCTACGCCCTGAACGTGCGGATGCTCGCCGGTGACCGAGATCCGACGAAGGCACAGGCGCTCTTCGACGATCGTGGCGAGGCCCTTCCGCTCGATGCCGTTGCGTGGCTGTGGCCCGTCATCGACGACAAGAACACGAGCGCTGACATCGAACGGATCATCCAGAACAAGGCCGTCGATACAGCGGGCGCGGTCACGTTCACAACAGCCGTCACGGACAACGATTACGTCACCCTTCGGTCGGATCGACGGACCGACGGTCTGATCCTCGACGCCCTCATCGCCATCCGACCGAAGAGCGATCTGATCCCCAAGATCGTCACCGGGCTGCTGGCCGCGCAGAGCCAGGGTCGATGGGACAACATCCAGGAGAACTCGTTCATCCTGCTCGCGATGAAGCACTACTTCGATGCCTTCGAGAGCCAGACCCCCGAGTTCGTTGCCCGTGTGTGGCTCGGCGACCGCTTCGCCGGTGAACACTCGTTCTCCGGCCGCTCCGTCGATCGTGCCGATCTGCAGATCCCGACCGCCGACCTGATGACCTCGGGCGCTGGCAATCTGACGATCAGCAAGGAGGGTACCGGTCGTCTCTACTACCGGATCGGGTTGCGTACCGCACCGTTGAACTTGCATCTGCAATCGCTCGATCGAGGGTTCGTCGTCGTCCGAACCTACGAGGGCGTCGATGACCCAACAGCTGTCACGCGAGGTGCAGATGGCACCTGGCACATCGCGGCCGGCGCACGAGTGCGGGTCCGACTGACCATGGTCGCAGAGAGCCAGCGCACCCATGTTGCGCTGATCGATCCACTCCCCGCCGGATTGGAGATACTGAACCCAGATCTGGCAACGACCGGCGCCGTGTCGCCGGATCCACGAGCCGGCGACGGTTCCGCGGTGTTCGACACCCGCGGGTGGTATCCGACGTGGTTCGACCACCAGAACCTGCGCGACGACCGTGCGGAAGCGTTCACGAACGTGCTCGCTGCCGGGGCGTACGAGTACACCTACGTCGCAACAGCCACCACGCCAGGAACATTCGTCGCACCACCTCCACGGGCAGAGGAGATGTACGCGCCCGAAACGTTCGGTCGCGGCGCGAGCGACACCGTGATCGTCGGTGGCTGACCCGAGCGTGGTCTGCGTAGTCTCGGAGAATGAACCGACGGGTGGCACTGATGCTCGTCGTCGGGCTGATCGCCGCAGTGCTGCTCGTGTCGGTCGCCACCGCAGGTGAGGTGCACTACTGGCATGCGTCCTCGGCCAGTTCGGACAACAGGGTCGAACCGTTGCCGGTCGACGCGATTCCACCGCCGACGACCGAAGCACCCGGCCAACCCGTCGACTCCGTTTCGCGGATACCGACCTGGATCGCAGCTGTCGTTCAGATCCTCGTGATCCTCGGCATTCTGGCGGCCCTGGTCGCGCTGGTCGTCTCTGGATGGCGTCACCGTCCTCGAATTCGGTGGCGCAGTCGGCAGGAGGATCAAGACTTCGACGTCCTGCCCGATATCGCCCGGTCGATGAACGCAGACGCCGCCGATCAGCGCACGGCGCTGATGCGCGGCTCGCCGCGCAACGCGATCGTAGAGTGCTGGCTGCGACTGGAACACGTCGTCGCCGAGGCCGGACTGCCGCGGGATCCGGCCGACACGTCCACCGAATTCACAGCGCGCGTGCTGACGTCGTACGCAGTCGATCCGAGTGCGATCCTGCAACTGTCTGCGCTCTATCGCGAGGCTCGCTTCTCCACGCATCCGATGGACGAGGGCCATCGGACCGCCGCCGTCGACGCACTGGATGCATTGCACGACGGTCTCCGGGTGCACGTCGGCGGTCGGGATCCCGTTGGTCAGGTGAACACGTGACGCGTGCCTGGAAGGTTCGGATGGCGTCGGTCCTGGCGATCGCCGTCCTGGCCGATGTCCTCCTCGCCGCGGCCGGGATGGGACCACGTCTGATGCTGGTCGGCGCCGGTGTCCTCGTCGCTGCGGCGATCGTGGTGTTGACGCTCGATCTCGGAGACGTCAGTACGGCGATGGACTGGCCGTCCACGCCCCAGTTCGAGCGTCGGCGCGAGGGGACGGACTGGCGGGTCGGGACACTGCGGATGTTGTTGATCAACGAGCGCCGCACCGATGGTGCCAACAATCGACTGTACGAGGCGCTTGTCGGTCTGATCGACGACCGCCTCTTGGCCCATCATTTCGTGGATCGGGCTCTCGACCCTGATGCTGCGCGCGAGCTCCTCGGTGAGGAACTGGCAGCATTCGTCGCTCCATCCGGGCCGATCCGTCGGCTCGATCAACCGCGCGAGGTCGCGCGCATCGTCACACTCATCGAGCGGATCTGAATCGGAGTCTCGACATGCCTGAAACGGTCGTACCAGCAACGGTCGTACCAGCAACGGTCACACCAGCAACCGTCGTGCCGACGCTCGCGTTGTCAGACGTGTCGCGTCTCGCGGCCGACGTACTCGACGAGGTGGAGCGTGCGATCGTCGGAAAACGCAGCGCATTGACCATCGTTCTGAGCGGCATTCTGGCCGGGGGTCACGTGCTGCTCGAGGACTTCCCGGGACTCGGCAAGACACTCGCGGCACGATCGTTCGCGCAGACCTTGGGCCTGCGCTTCACCCGCGCCCAGTTCACACCGGATCTGCTGCCCGCCGACCTGACGGGGTCGTTCGTCTACGACCAGCGCGTCGGCGAATTCTCCTTCCGTCGGGGGCCGCTGTTCACCGGACTCCTCCTCGCCGACGAGATCAACCGGACCCCACCGAAGACGCAGTCGGCCCTGCTCGAGGCAATGCAGGAGCGTCAGATCACGGTCGAGGGAGAGACCTTCGCGCTCGAGTCGCCCTTCCACGTGATCGCCACTGCGAATCCGGTCGAGTACGAGGGCACCTACCCGCTCCCGGAGGCTCAGCTCGACCGGTTCATGTTGCGGATCAGTTTCGGCTATCCGACCATCGACGAGGAGTGGGATGTACTGCGGCGGCGGATGGTCCGTCAGCACGAGGAGCAGACATTGCGTGAGGTCACCGACGCAACGACGCTGCTGGCCATGCAGGCAGCAGTCGAACGGGTCGAAGTCGATGAGAGCATCGGCCGCTACTGCGTTGCTCTGGCCACCGCCACCCGCACCCACCCTCACGTGATGATGGGTTCATCGCCACGCGGAGCGCTGGCATTGCTCTTGACATCGCGTGCCTACGCGGTTGTTGCGGGACGCGACTACGTGACACCTGAAGACGTCAAACTGGTGGCCGAACCGGTTCTCGCGCATCGCATCACGGTCAAACCGGAACTGTGGATGAGCAAGGCCTCCGGCGCATCGGTGGTGGACGCAGTGGTCTCGTCGGTCCCGACTCCCGCAACACTCGAATCGAGCAGCGACCCCTCCGCCCGAGACCAGCCTCGATGAGACCAGCCTCGATTGGACCAGCCTCGATTGGACCAGCTTCGAATGGAAGGGCCAGTGGCGCAATGCCGGCGGGTACGACAGCGCCATGGCGGCCGACGCTGGCTCATTTCCGAGCGGTCTTCGCGGCCATCGTGATGGTGGTCGGAGCGGTGCTGTGGCGGCGGCCCGACCTGCTCGTTCTCGCGGCTCCGTTTGCGATTGTCAGTGCATGGTCAGCCGTGACCAGACCGTCGCAACCACCGTCGTTCACATCTCACGTCACTGATTCGACGGTACGAGAAGGTGAAGCCACGACCTGGCACGGCACGTTCGCCAGCGCGGACGCCATCGACTCCGTCGTCGCCGTGATGCCGCCTGGTCAATGGCTGGTGACTCGGCCGAAAAGCGGCGTCGTGACATCGTCGGCGCACCCGCCGGGAACGTCATCGGTCGCGAGCCAGACGACGACGCTGACGATCGCGGTTCGAGCCGTCCGATGGGGCCACCGCACGATCGAGCGGATCACCGTGACGGCGAACAGTTCGTGGGGTGCATTCCGTTGGTCGCACCGCACCCAACCGTCGCAACTGATCAGCCTGCCGCTGCCGGCCATGTTCGACTCGAAGGCCTCGATCCGTCGGTCGAACGGCCTCGTCGGCCTCGACCGTTCGGCCCGACCCGGCGATGGCAGCGAATTCGCGGGCATCCGCCCGTTTCAGAGTGGCGACCGGATGCGTCGGATCAATTGGCCGCGGTCGTTGCGTTCGGGCAGCCTGCACGTCACCTCCACGTGGGCAGATCAGGACACTCACGTGGTGCTCGAGGTCGATGCGACCGACGACCTGGGTGTCAGCGAGGGGGTCGATGGCGCGGCATCCAGCATCGACATCGCCGTTCGCGCGACTGGCGCGATCGCCGCGCACTACGTGAATCGCGGCGATCGTGTGACGTTGCGGGTTCTCGGTTCGGCGCGCTCGCGCGATCTCCCTTCGGCAACCGGCCGAGCGCATCTGCGGCGCATACTCGACACGCTTGCGGCCATCCAACCCGGAACCGATCCGCGAGGTCTCGTCGGTCGGGGTCGGTCGGCGACGCCGGCGGAGGCGTTGGTGATCATGTTGTCGCCGCTCGTTTCCGCAACGGCGCTCGAGCGAGCGGTGGCGTTGGCTCGCCGCGGCGTCATGGTTCTGGTGGTGGACACCCTTCCCGAGGGCGTCGTCGAATCCGAGGACGAGATCACTGCGATCGCGTGGCGGATCCGATTGCTCGAGCGAAGTCGCGAGATCCGCATCGTCCAGGAGGTCGGCGTTCCGGTCGTGCGTTGGCAGGGTCCCGGCAGCCTGGATCTGTTTCTTCGAGATGTGGCGCGTCGAGCGTCGGCCCCACGAATGGCCAATCGATGAGCCGGTTGTCGGCGCAGGATCGTCTCGATCGCGTTCGCTCTTCCGACGTTCAGCGATGGATCCTGGCGGTCGTGACGATCGGCGCAGCGTTGATCGCGTGTCTGGCAGCGGCCCTGGCAGCACCTCACCACGACCCGACCGGCGTCATCGTCGCTGTCTCGCTGCTCGCACTGGCCGCTGCGCTGAAACCCGACAGCCATGTGGGACTCGGTTTGGTTGCGGTCATCGTCGTGTACTGGCTCGCGATCGTCCGACGCGTGACCACACCGTGGTCGATTCTGGCCGCCACCGGGTTGTTGATCGCCCACTCGACGATCACTCTGATGGCGCTGTGCCCGGCCGCTGCGGCTCACGATCGCGCGACCATTCGCCGATGGGTTCAGCGATGTGGTTCAACGACTCTTGCCACCGTCGCGGTGTGGGCCCTCGTGGTCCTCTTCGATCACCGTCGTGCCGCGGGCAATGCAGTGTTGACCCTGACCGCGCTCGTCGCGATTGCCGCGGCCACCCTTGTGGTGCGGCGCCGCAGCATGCCTCGGCCATGAGTCCGTTCGGTCGAGGCTGATCACCCGAGTCCGGTCGTCATCCTCATGGTCCCACAGTGACAGCCCGGCCCAGCAGCCCCGACCCAGCAGTCCGGCCCAGCAGCCCCGGCCCCATTCACTTCATCTCGTCACTCTTGCTCGTCGATCGCGATGCTCTCGACGAACTCGGTCAGCCGATGACGTTCCTCGTCACGCAGGTCCTCGAACGAGAAGGCGACGTAGGTAAGGAAAGCGTCACCGCGTGCGATGCGGCGGACGCGTAACAGTGCATGGACGCGTCCGTCCGAGACCGTCATCGTCGCGACGGCTCGTTGATCCTGCGCCAGTGCGACCGGTTCCTCGAAGGCGATCAACATCCCACTCGTGGACACGTTGATGGTGACCGAATCACACAGCGGCTGCTCAGGCGAGACCGAGATGCTCACCGGCGTGCACCGCGCGTGTCGAGTTGCGGAGCGCCGATCTGCCACGAACGTTCTCTACCCGCAGCGTCGGATGTCGATACCGGAACCCGACGAGCAACGCTTCTCGCGGCCGTCCGCGACGTACACTGCGCCGTGTTCCTTGACTCCGAGCATGGCCCATCGCTGGCCGACTACCTGCAGAAGATCCTGACCGCTCGGGTCTACGATGTTGCCGACGAGACCGCTCTGGAACGAGCGCCCCTCCTGTCGACGCGCCTCGGGAATTCCGTCTTCTTGAAGCGAGAGGACACGCAGCCCGTTTTCAGTTTCAAGCTTCGCGGCGCATACAACAAGATGGTCAACCTGACTCCACGTGAGCGCGAGCGGGGGGTCATCTGCGCGTCGGCGGGCAACCACGCGCAAGGCGTCGCGCTCAGTGCTGCACGACTCGGCTGCCGCGCGACAATCGTCATGCCGGTGACGACACCACAGGTCAAGGTCGAGGCGGTTCGACTCCTCGGTGGTGTCGTCGTGCTCCACGGCGACAGTTACACGGATGCTTCGGTCAGAGCCTTCGAGATCGCCGCCGACCAGGGACTCACGTTCGTGCACCCGTTCGACGATCCCGATGTCATCGCCGGCCAGGGAACGATCGCAATGGAGATCCTCCGCCAGCATCAGGACCGGATCGATGCGATCTTCGTCGCTGTGGGCGGTGGGGGCCTGATCTCCGGGGTGGCTGCGTACATCAAGGCCGTGCGACCTGACATCAAGGTCATCGGCGTGCAGATCGATGATTCGGATGCGATGGTCCGCTCAGTGGCGGTGGGTCACCGGGTCCACTTGGACGAGGTCGGCCTGTTCTCGGACGGCACGGCAGTGAAACTGGTCGGAGAGGAGACCTTCCGCATGGTGGTCGCGCTGGTGGACGATTTCGTGGTTGTGGACACCGACGCGGTCTGCGCGGCGATCAAGGACGTGTTCCAGGAGACCCGCAGCATCCTCGAGCCGGCTGGCGCGCTCAGTGTCGCCGGACTGAAGCAGTACGTTCATCAGCACGGATCCTCCGGCGAGACATTGATTGCGATCGCGTGCGGCGCGAACATGAACTTCGAGCGGCTCAGGTTCGTGGCCGAGCGCGCCGAGGAGCGTGAGTCGCTGTTCGCGGTCACCATTCCGGAACAGCTCGGTAGCTTCCGGCGGTTCTCGGAATTGATCGGCTCACGTTCCGTCACCGAGTTCAACTACCGCATCTCGGATCGTTCCGAGGCGCATGTGTTCGTCGGCATTTCGACGACCGACCGTTCGGATTCGACCGCGATTGCTGCGCTGTTCGAGGCCAACGGCTTCGCCACGATCGACCTCACCGACGACGACCTGGCCAAGGAGCACGTCCGCCACATGGTGGGCGGCCGCAGCGCGCTGGCCGAAGATGAGCGCCTGTTCCGATTCGTCTTTCCGGAGCGCCCTGGGGCGCTGATGCGCTTTCTGGCCAGCATGCATCCGGGTTGGAACATCAGTCTGTTCCACTACCGCAACCAGGGAGCCGACGACGGTCGGGTGTTGGTCGGGCTGCAGGTTCCGGCCGCGGACGAAGCAGCGCTACAGGTGTTCCTACGGACGCTGGCCTACCCCTACGAGGATGACACGGCGAATCCGGTCTATCGGCTCTTCCTCGGCTGATGTGCGGCCGAGGCGAGCCCACTGCCGGTCAACCTGCGTCGGTCGCGTCCACCTCGGACAGGTAGAACGCGTTTCCGTCGACGTCATGGAACGAGAACATCGTCGGCACGCCGGGCCAGCGCAGCAGTTCGCCGACATCCACACCGGCGGCGGTCAACGATGCATGTTCCTTCGTGGCGTCGGTCGATATGAACCGGATGCCGGTGTCGATGCCGGCGGGCATGGCGCTGGATGCGGCCACGATCGCAACCCACACCGCCGATCCGGGTGGAGCGACCTCGATCCAGCGCAGGCCCGGCCTCAGTTCGGCGTCCATTCGCAGTTCGAACCCGAGAGTGTCCGTGAAGAACGCGAGGGTCAGCTCCTGATTCGCAGCGGGGATCGCAACAGTGTGGATCGTGGTGATGGTGGTATCGGGCATGATCGGACTCCTTGGTTCGGTGAGGTGTCCCTGTTCTGACGGCGACCGACCCTAGAACTCATCGCGCCATGTCGGGAACAAACAGTGCCGGTCGCTATTGTCCAGCGTCATGCGTGCCGTGCGATGTGAGGGAGGTGCGCCGATCGTCGTCGACGTGCCGGCGGCGAGTGGTGACGGAGTCCGGGTTCGTGTGGCATCGGCTGGCATCTGTGGATCCGATCTCCACCTGTTGCCGTGGAATCTCCCCGCTGTGATGGGCCACGAGTTGGCCGGAACGCTGGCCGATGGAACACCGGTTGCGATCGAGCCGATCACGCCGTGCGGGCAGTGCGCACCGTGTCTCGGCGGGGACACACAACGCTGCGTCTGCGGCCCGACGATGATCATGGGCATCGGACGTGACGGCGGCATGGCCGAGGAATGCGTTGTTCCGGCCTCGTGCTTGGTCCTGCTGCCCCACGGTGTTGCACCCCGCGACGCCTGCCTGGTCGAACCGCTCGCCGTCGCGGTCCACGGTGTCCGGCGTGGCCGGATCTCCGGCAACCAGCGCGTCGGCATCATCGGTGCCGGTTCGATCGGGCTCGCAGCCGTCGTCGCTGCCCAGGCTGCTGGGGCGCAGGTGGACATCGCTGCTCGCCACGATCGGCAACGCGCGGCCGCCGATCGTCTCGGCGCCGGCCAGATCGACGACGGCGAAGAGTACGACGTGGTCATCGACGCCGCAGGAACATCGGGCTCGATGGCCAGGGCCGTCGAACGGTGCCGCAGCGGGGGGACCGTGGTCATGCTGGCGACGTTCTGGGATGGTGATCTGGTCATACCCAGCCTCGGCCTCGGCATCAAGGAGGTGTCGCTGGTGCCGTCGAGCATGTACGGCAGAGTCGGCCCGTCACGCGATATCGATGTCGCTGCGACCATCCTCGCGACGAGACCCGAGATCGCCGAAGTCATGATCACCCACCGGTTCCCGCTCGACGCAGCCGCCGAGGCCTTCGCTGTCGCCAAGGACCGATCAGCGGGTGCAATCAAGGTCGTTCTCGAGCCCCGAGTGACGCCGCGTCGTCGCAATCGCGACGGTGGCTCGACGAGCGATGTGCGGGTCGACGGGCTCGTGTGCACCGTCGCAGTCCGAGCGGTGGACGCCCGGCACAGTCACGTCGTCAACCGCCGATGGAACGGAACACTGTCAACGCGAGGCTCGGGAAATAGGTCATCCCGGCAACGATGAGGGTGACAGCGAAGAGCAGCGACGTGAAGGTGCGCGAGGTCGTGTCCAAGCTTGCCGTGCCGCTGGCGCGGCGCGGCTGAACGACGAACGAACCAGCAAGAGCGAGCACTGGAACGATCACCAGAAACCGTCCGATCAGCATCGCTGCAGCAAGGCTCGACAGCCACCATGTGCCGGTCACCGTGAGGGCGCCCATCGCCGATCCGTTGCCGTTTGCCGCTGAGGCAGCGGCATAGAGCATCTCGGTCAGGCCATGCGCGCCCGGTTGACTCGTGGTCCCGCTGGCGACACGCGTCGCGAACGCCGCGACGACGAGAACGGCGAGCGGTGTCACGAGCGTCGCGAGTACCGTCAGCTTGAGTTGCGAGGGTCCGAGCTTCTTGCCGAGGTACACGGGGGTTCGGCCGACCATCAGGCCGGCGATGAACGTCGCGAGCAGCACGTTGACGAGCATGCCGAACAGACCGGATCCGACGCCGCCCGGCGAGATCTCACCGAGAAGGATCGGTACGAGCGCGCCGGCCTGGCCGGTCGGTGTGTAACTGCCGACGGCCGAACTGGAGATTCCCGCCGTGGTGCCCATCGATCCCAACGTGAGCAGTGCCGACCCGCCCGGCCCGAAACGGATCTCCTTTCCTTCCATGTTCCCGCCGGATTGGTCGAACCCGACGCTCTGGTCGACGGAGCGGGGAAGTGCTGTGTTCCCGCTCGATTCGCCGATGATCCCGAGCGCAAGCGGGATGATCCACAGGACGGCCATCACGATCAGGAGCGGCTTACCCTGGCGCCGATCCTTGGCCATGTGCCCCAACATGAACGGCAGCGAGAAAGGGATCACGAGGCAGAGCAACAGCTGGATCAGGTTGGTCAGCGCAGTCGGGTTGTCGAACGGATGTGCTGAGTTGGCGTTGAAAAACCCGCCGCCATTGGTGCCCAGCGTCTTGGCGACGACCTGCGTTGCGACGGGGCCGCCGGGCAGGATCTGCGAACCGCCGGCGACTGTGGTGATGACCCTGTTCCCGGACAGGTTCTGGATCGTGCCGAGTCCGATCAAGACCAGCGTCACCGGGACCGCGATGGGAAGCAGCACTCGGGTGATGGCCCTGGTGACGTCGACCCAGAAGTTGCCGATGGTGGTGCCGGTACGGGCGAGACCGCGGACGAGCGCAACCGCGACGGCAATCCCGACGGCACCGGCCAGGAATTGTGTCACCACCAGACCGGCCATCTGGGCGAGATGGCTGGCGGCGGCTTCTCCGCTGTACGCCTGCCAGTTCGTGCCCGTCACGAAACTTGCTGCCGTGTTGAAGGCCAAGATGGGAGACATCCCGGGAACGTGATTCGGGTTGAACGGCAGACGGCCCTGCGACCGCAGCAAGATGTACAGGCCGAGAATCGTCGCGAACGACAACGCGAGGACACTCATCGCGTACGCCGACCAACGCTGTTCCCGGTCAGCCCCGGTTCCCATCACCCGATAGAGGCGCCGCTCGACGGGTGACAGAAGTCGATCACCAAGGGCAGGACCCCCATCGAACACGTGGGCGAGGTGACGACCGAGGAGTGGGCACACGATTGCGAGCGCCACGACGATCGCCAACAGCGACACGATTGTCGAGCCGCTCACCTTGCGCACCATCGCATGAGGGGAGTCTGCGCACGGTGAGGCGCATTCGCGACGACTTTTGCGCGATCTTCACGGCGCAGGGCAAGCGTCGCTTGCGATGACCC